>JBCCCJ010000289.1:0-6652 GCA_039033615.1 Bacteroidota bacterium | reverse complement strand
TGGAACAGGGAGGAGGAGAAGGGGGGCGATTGCGCAAGCCTTCGCTTCAAGGCAAAATGGCACGCATTCGAGGGGTGGCGTTCATGATGACGTCGCTTTGTTTCGGGAGTCTCCAGGTAAAGCAGTCAACTTCACGCGGTGTTTCTTACCGAGACTCCCCCCGGCTGCACCCATTTGCTCCTCCTCAAAATTTCTTTCCCCTGAATCACCAATCCTTCTTCAGTCCCTAGCAGGGTGGCCATTTTTTCATTCCGTACCAGCAATTGCCCATCATAGGTATTGGGTTGATGGGGATCAAAAAAGATTTGGATGATGTCGATCCCATCAAAAGACAAATCAATCAGGGCTTGATAGATCTTCCTTCGCTCGGTCAACTCCCGGTGGGCCTGCTTGGCTTCCGACACATCGCGAATGATCACCAAAGCTTGTTCTGGATGTCCGCCAGAGGGAAGAATGGTTACCTCAGCGTCAAAGATGATGCCTTTGGTCGTGTGGAATACCGCTTCGGTCTGAACGGCTTTTCCCTGTAGCACCTGAGTCCGATGTTCGTCTGAAGTTTGGATGATGTCCACATTGGGCATTTGCGGTGGATCAGAGGGGATCAGATCATAGCGGTGAAAAGTAGTGAAATCGACCCCTTGCGGGAATTCAAAGAGTTCGCGAGCCGCCTCATTCACATCCAGAATAGACTCCTTCCCATAATCGTAGAGGACGACCGCATCAAAGATATTTTGGAATAAGGACTTATAGGTAGCCTGACTTACTTCCAAGGCAAGGGCCTGCTTTTGCTGCTTGGTGATGTCTCGGCCTACCATTACTACCCCAGTAATTTCCTTTTCGGTGTTGAGAATCGGGGCAAAACTCATATCTAGAATCATCTCCTGGCCTAGCACTTCCTGCACATTGATGAACTCGACCGTTTCCCCATCCCGCACCTTTTGCAAGACGCCCTGGAGGCGCTGAATGGTATTTTTGGAGAATACGCTGGCCCAATTGATCGGTTTGTGGAGATCTACCTTGCGGGCTTTCCATAAATTGCGGTCAATCCGCTCATTCCACAGAATCGGCTGTCCTTCCAGGTTGAGCGCCAGGATGGGATCGGGAATGCTATCCAGAATGTGGTGTACCATGACATCCCGATCTTTCAGATTCTGCTCTGCTACCACTCGCTCGGTGATATCTGAAGAAATCCCTACCAAACCGATCATTTCCCCTTTGTCGTTGAACAGAGGTTTCTTGATCATCTGACGCCACTGAGATTGGCCGCCCTCTACCACAAATCGCTTGATTCTCCTGAGCAGCGGCTTCCCCTTTTGGAGGATTTCTTCGTCCTCCCGGGTAGCCAATTCAATCAATTCCTGAGAAGTCCCAAGGTCTGATCGAGTCTTCCCAATCAGGTCCTTTTTGGACAGGCCAAAGTATTCTGCCATGGCAGAGTTGGCAAACATGTACTTGCCTTGCAAATCTTTTGCAAACAACCAATGAGGATTGACATCCGTGAGGTCTTCAACAAAGTGGCGACTGTCTTCCAATTCCCGTTTGGACTCCGAAATATGTCGATTGTGATAGATCAAAGTAGATACAATGATCAAACTCAAGATGACCATCACCATCAAGTCCAGGGCTTCAGAATAAACAGGATTGGCTCCAGAGGGTACTTGGCGAATGAGCAGAAAAGAAAACCCAAAACTGAGGAAAAAGAGCCCACAATTGAGCATGATGTGCCAGGGCTTGGCACTGAAATAATTGAAGGCAATGATGGCTACAATGGGCGTCAACAGTACAGAGTAGAGTGGCGCAATCAGAACGGGAAAAAATCCGAGACTTGGATACACCAGGATCATGGCCCCAACCAAGACGTAGGGATAACTCTTACGGGAAACGAGGAGATAAACGCTACCGAGAAAAATCAGGGTCGCAAGTTGGATCAACGCCCATTCCTTTGCTCCCCATACCAGCAGATATATCATCACTGGCAACAAGAGAAGAATATTCCCGAGGATCAATTGCTTCCCAAACCTGATGCGTTTTTCTATTTCCCGATCAGTCAAATGGTGCCAGATGGCTTTTTCTCCCTCCTGGCGATTTCGGAAGAAAAACAACCAGAACACCAACAAAACCACGACCGCAAAAATGCCCATGGACCAAGCAAAGGCTTCGCTTTTGGTCCACATCTCTAAAACGGTTTGGGAAATTTCTTTTTCCTTTTCTGCTAGCAGCGATTGAGTCGTCATTTCAAGACGCTGCTTGGCCAACGCCTTGCCAATTTCCTGATCTCTCCCCCGGAGTTGTTCCAAGGCGAGGTTGGCTTGCTGCTCATACTCATAGGCAGCCCGGGTATCCCCATTGGAGAAAGACGCTTTTCCCAACAGGTGGTACAGATCCACCAACTCTTGTTCTGCTGGCTGCTCCTTCAGCACTTGCAAGGCCTGCAATCCTTTTACCAAGGCTTGGTTGTACTGCTTGGTATCAAAGAAAGCCTGCGCCAAGGCCGCCCCTGCACGACTTTCTCCTTTCAACAAATTCGCCCCTTTCGCCAATTCTAGCGCTTCCTCGGCTACGACTTGGGCTTCTCCAAACCGGGACATCTTCCGATATGCCTCGCTTTTGATGATGAGAATATCGACCTTGATGAACGTATTTTGAGGAGAAAGTTGCTCTTCTGCCAGTTCGAGGGAGTGAAGGGCGGAATCAGGATGCCCAAGGGCCAGATACATATTGCCTTGATCCTTGTACCCATACCCCAGCATCAAGGAGAAATCGTACGCTTGAGCCGCCTGGATCGCAGCCTTGGAATACTGCAGCGCCAAAGAATCTGACTCCAACTGATGATGGAGATTCGCCAGCATCCCCATCGCCGGTATCCCCGCTCGAAACCTACCTAGGCTATCAGAAATGCGGATGGCATCTTGGAAATGTTCGAGCGCAGATTCGTAATCCTGCAAATCCTGTAAACTGATTCCCAGGTTGCTATGAAAGTAAATGAGGTTGGTGTCGCCAATGGATTTTGCAAATTGGATGCCTTGTTGATGCAGTACGACCGACTCTAGATGCTTTTCCGCAATGGACCGACTCACTGCCATGTATCTGAGATACAAGGCCTCATGGTGAGGAAATTCCAGTCGCTGTGCCAATTTGTAGGCACGCTCAGCATATTCAAAACAAAGGTCCGGATCTGAATACCGCAGGGACAACGCCAGTTGTCCTTGTATGTGCATCCGCTTTTCCTCCGACAATTCATCTGATTGTAAGAGTGATAAGAGGGAATCGGTGGGGGATTGCTGCGGATATGCATATTCCCCCAATAGGCCAACCCACAAGAAAAAGCATAGGCAATACTTAGCTACTAGCTTCCAATAGCCATTGAACGATCGTTTGCCTGAGATCATGCTGCTTTGCCTGTGTCTAACATCTAGCTTGTGTGTGTCGCGTTAAGGGGGTTTTAAGGAAAATAGGAAAAAAAGAGAGGAATCATTGACTTTTCTCAAAAATTCCCATTTCGGTTTATTTCACGATTGTTCCATTGTTTTCGAAACAAAAAAATCAATATCAGGAAAACGCCTCCAATTCCCAGCAGCCACTTGAGATCCATAGAGGGACGGGTGAGGGGCCCGCCCTTGCCAATCAGGATGTGGCCTGCCCAGAAATAGGGATGTGCATGATAGGTATCAGCTTCTCCCAAATACGCTTTCCGGGCCAGGAATACGGCAGTTTCTACCTCAGTATTCTTTTCTAGATGGGCAAACATCCTGCCATTCAGTTGAGCGGTCGCCTGATCATCCACTTTCCAAAGGCTGGCAATGATTCGTTCGCTACCAGCATATTGAAAGGCCTGCGCCAGACTCGCCAAGCCTTGGCCAAATTGCAAGGGACCAGAAGCGGTCTGGCAAGCACTCAGAATGGTCAGGGGACTTTGTAAGCGAAGGCTGTACAATTCTTCTTCGTACAAGATCCCATCTTCCTCCCCTTTCTCACTCTCAGCGAAGAACAAACGGGAGTTCCAATGCGCTTCCGGTTCCGCCACGGCATGGGTTGCCAAATGAATCAGGTGCGCGGACTCTCCCAGTGATTTGAAGCGTTGTTCGGACGCCTGCTTCCCCAGCAACATCGAGCCACCCAACCGCTGAGCGGCTTGCCGTACTTCTGCCTCATTATGCAATAAGGGAAGCAACTCCTTGTGCGAGCTGGAAAAATCAGGCGCAAAGCCTACATACTCCCATTCTTTTGTGGGGGGAGAGGTTTGGATTTGCTGCCAAAACAGGAGGGAATTCGTGTACACCCAAGGGAATTGCTCTCCCATGAATCGCCAATTCCGCAGGTCTGGACTTTCTGGCAGACTCGCGGGCAGACTTTGGAAAGGCAGATACCCCAGCGGCCCGTGGGGAATCACGAGTACAGAAGTAGGATCGCCCGAGGAGACAGGAAGCAAATGCTGTGTCAATTGATGGCCAATTTGGCCTTTCTCCAACCATTCTTCAGAATGGGAAGAGGGAGGTTGGCTGATGAACTGCTGCCATTCCTCCAACTGATCGGGAAGTTCCCGCTGAATCAGACTCAATCCATCTGACGTCAGTCGAAATACATATAGCTGTTCCCCCCAAAAATAGCTGTAGCATACCTGCCCCGCTTGCAAAAGCTTCTGGGCTTCGGCGGGTTGCCAGGCTTGCGGGACGTGAGTGGCCTGAAAATACCGGGGATAGGTCTGGCGGAGTTGGGCCAACCAAGTCCGGTATTGCTGCCTCAGTTCAAAGTCGGCTTCAGACCCATCCTCTGCTTCCTGATCTTTTTGATGATGCAAGTGGCGGAGTCGTTGTCGATAATAGCGCTCTTGCGCCACCAGAGAATCCGGTACCCCAGCAAAATGCATGGCCTCCCGATGGAGGACATGTTCCAGCAGTTGGCTGGCTTTGCTCAATTCTACCCGCCGCAGGGCCTCATACAGAACAGAGGAATCTTGCGTCGCTGCTACATATCGCACCGAAACCACCAGCAGGCGCTCCACCAGCGGAAGGTTTTGCCGTTTTTTGTCTAAGCGGGATTCCGAAGATTGCACATACAGCGCTTGGCTATCACGAATCGCCAAGGCGGCAGTTAAGTTCGCCCAAGCGGCTCGGAGGGAAGCCTCAGAGTCTGAAAAATGAAGCAGGCTTTCTGCTTGATCCAGCAACAATTCGTCCAACCCAAACTGATCCCAATGAGGATACAGAGCGGCATCTGGCAATTGGCGGTAGGGTACATCCGGCAAAGCTGACTCCCAGCCGAGGCGATAGTAATGGAAGCAAGAATCTGGCTGCTCACGGCTTTCCCAGGTTTTCGCTTGTTTTCGATATACATCCACCATGTTCCACCCCATGTCCCGTGCCAGATACAAGCGACCGGCTTGGGAGAGCGATTCAAAGGCTTCTTCCGGTTTTTCGATTGCCAGCAACGCTTCCGCCCGAAATTCCCAACACCAGCCGAGCTCAGCAGAATTCTCTGGCAAGCGGCTTTGTCCAATGGCCAAGGCTTCCTCAAAAGCGTCAATCGCAGCGCGGTGCCGATTCATTCGGGTCAAGATGGCCCCCTTTCGACTCAAGGCGATCACCAGACGATAAGGCTCTGTTTCAGGCAGGGAACGATAGGATTGGAGGGCCGCCTGATTCCAGCGCAACGCTTCTTCCAACTGCCCGAGGTCTTCATACACCCCACTTCTTTCCCCCTGCACCAGAGCCATGGCTTCGGGATTGATGCCAGGATAGGCGCGAATGACACGCTCTGTTTCCGCCAAATAGGCCAAGGCCTCCTCCGCATCACCGACCACCATCAAGTTGGAACTGTAGTTGAAGAGCAAAGAAAAACGGGCTTCAGGATTGATTTGCTCCAGGTAAGGCAGGTTTTCCCGAAGACGCTCCAGGGATTCCCAATACAGGCCTAGCTCTTCAAAAAGCACGGCAATGTTGGTGCGGATTTGAATCACCTGGGTATGATTGGGGCGCAATTTCTTCCCCAGAATTTGCTCGGCCCGCTCATAATGGTGAAGAGATGTTTCATATTCTCCGTACCAGGAATATAGATTACCCAAGGTGTTTTCACTGTACGCAATCGTAAGATGATCGGGAGGCAAAATACGTTTTCGGAGATCCAGGGCTTGCTGGCAATAGACCATCCCAGAATCAATTTCTCCCATTAGCAGCCAAGCATTGCTCAAGCGGTGGATGACCATCGCCCGAACTGAGTCTCGCCCGGCGGGGAGTCCTTTCAGGCTTCCTTGAATACGCTTCAGCTCTTCTACTTGGTATTGATAGCGGCCTTTGAGGCTTTCCAGGTAGGCGCGCTCACATTGGGCCAGCAAAAAATCAGGGTGAAATACATCTACGGATCGACCAAGTTGAATGGCTTCATCAAGGTGATCCGCCCCTTCCTCCAACCTTCCATGTCGAGTCAAATACTTCCCACATAGGTGAAGGCCCTCAATCATCCTCGCAGAATCTTGCTCCATCCGGGCTGCTTCCAGCCCCGCTTGAAAATAGCCAAAGGCACTGTCATAATACCCCTGCAACCATAGGTTGCGCCCTAAGAACAACTCTTCCGAAGGAGTTGCCTGAGTCATTCCCCATTGCCCCAATAAGGAACTCAGCAGCAGGAGGGAATAGAATTTTTGAAAAAAAGTAGT
>JBCCCJ010000288.1:0-6687 GCA_039033615.1 Bacteroidota bacterium | reverse complement strand
CGCCAAGCTCGGTTTTTCTTCCTTGATCTGAAAAGAAATATCTACGCGAAAAGAGGAAGTTATTTTTCAAGTCTCACTAATTGCCGAATTAGCACAAAGAAAGGACTGCTGAGATGGGGAATTCGTAGCTATTCAACCATACCCTTCGAGACAAGCTGTCAGAAGTAGTGGTATCATCATTCGGCGATTTGATAGGAATCGTCATTCATGTTATCGGCAGGAAATCCAGTTTTTGGATGGGACTTCTGAGCGAATGGATAGGCATTTGCCCTAACTTTGATACAAGATTTGGAAAAAATTGCCCTAACTTTGTTACAAGGATTCGGGAAAATTGCCCTAACTTTGTTACATGATTCCTCGTTTGATCTTATCCAATCTTCAGGAATGGGCTGGCAGGAAAGATGCAAAGCCTCTGATTATCAGAGGGGCAAGACAAGTTGGAAAAACAACGGTTGTGCATCAGTTAGGGGAGAAGTTTGACCATTTCCTGAAACTAAACCTAGAGCGGCCTGCTGATCAGGAAGCATTTGGAACCTTCACCACGGTAGAGGAGCTATTACAGCGATTGTTTTTCTTTCAAAATATTCCCTTCTCTCCTACCAGGAATACCTTGTTGTTTCTGGACGAAATTCAGGCTTATCCGCCTGCGATTCCTGTTTTGCGGTACCTGTATGAAGAAGCCCCTCAGTTACGGGTGATAGCTGCCGGTTCTCTTTTGGAGAGCCTACTAGCAGGTGGCGTTACTTTTCCGGTTGGCCGAGTCACCTATCGTTTTCTCCGACCGATTTCTTTTCCAGAGTTTTTGTTGGCGCTGGGGGAAGAACAAGCGTTCGAACAGCTCCTGAAAATCCCGTTGGTTGAATTTGCCCGACCTAAATTACGGCAGCTATTCCGAGAGTATGTACTGGTAGGAGGCATGCCAGAAGTGGTTCAGCAATACAGTCAGACCAAAGATCTGGTTGCCAATCAGGAATTGTACGAAGCTCTATTTACGGCCTATTTGGATGATGTAGAGAAATATGCTTCTTCAGATAGTCAGAGGAAGGTCATTCGGCATGCCATCAGAGCTGCTTTTATAGAGGCTGGAAATCGCATCAAGTTCCAAGGCTTTGGGAAGTCAAACTATCGTTCCAGGGAAATGGGAGAAGCCCTTCGAACCTTGGAACAGGCCTTGCTCCTCCAACTGATGTATCCCTGTACCCAAACTCGATTGCCCATACTGCCAAATCAGCGAAAATCCCCTCGTTTACAGGTCTTGGATACCGGTTTATTGAGCCACTTTGCGGGTTTACAAGCTCAGATTTTACGTACCAATCAATTGCAACAAGTATTTGAAGGGAAGCTCATTGAGCATGTGATTGGGCAAGAACTGCTAGCGAGTAGCTTTTCCCCTACTCATCGAAATCACTTTTGGGTTCGGGAGAAAAAAACCTCGGTAGCAGAAGTAGATTTTGTAGTCCCATTTGCAGGGTGGTTGATTCCAGTAGAAGTGAAAGCCGGAAAAAGCGGGAGTCTCCGCTCTTTGCTCCTATACATGGAAGACGCCCCCCATCCGTATGCCGTGCGTTTGTATGATGGTCCGGTGAAGTTAGAATTTTTGAAACCCCCCAATGGAAAGGCATTTCAGTTGCTCAACCTTCCTTATCAGGTAGGGTCTCAGTTGAATGGATACCTGTCATGGGCATTTGAATAGGACTAGCATCTACCTTGGCCTCATGGATTCGGTCGCCCATTCAAGGTGTACCAAGCCTCCGAGGACCAGAGGCGCTGCCCGGATACAGAGTGCAAGTCGCTGGGCAAACGGACGTATATCACCCGATCAATTTTCATGTCAGGCAGTTGAATGCGCAGTCGCTGCCCATCTTCGCTGATAACCAAGCGCTGTACGCCCAAGCGTTCCTGATCGACTTTTGGCCCGCCGTATCGCTCGGTAGCCACGTAGCGCCATTGTTCCACCCACAGGTCCGAAGCTGCGAGAGAGGTGGTCTCTATGGGTTCTGTCAATTCGATTTCCAGACCATCGGGCTGTACGCGCACCGCCAGCATCTCGAAGGTCAGCCGCTGATTCCAGTTCAACCGTTGCAAGCCAACCTGCTTGCCTTGCCAGCCCCAATTGCCATTCATGCCTACCCCGCCCACGTACAAGGCTCCTTCTGGTCCCCAGACCAGGCGATTGATGCCCGCTTCCAAGCCTTGGGTAAAGCGGAACACCGCGCCCTGATATTCTCCTTGGACTTTTTCCACAAAGACTCGCTTCAACCCTCCGTGCGTGACTTCGCCATGTAGGAGTTGCCCGGCATAGGGGCCGCTGGGAATGTGAACCAGCTCTCCGGGAGAATTGCCAATCTCATCGTGGGGCAGCCAGACCACGGGCGGCTGATAACGGGCTTCCGCATCTTCGGGCACTTCTCCCAATCGACAGCCATAAAACGCGCCCTCCTTTACATGGACCACCTTGCAGGCGGGCACCCAGCGACCCTGATTTTCGGTGGCAAATACTTCTCCCTCAGGACCAATTCCAATTCCGTTGGGTTGGCGCAGGCCAGAGGTCATCTTGCGATAGCTGCCATCTGGCTGGATGCGGATGGTGCCGCCTCGATCAGGGAGTTGTTGCTCGTGGGCCATCAAGCGCATGGCCAGGCCCAGATTCGCCCAAAAACTCCCCTCGTGCCACAGCAAGCCATAGGAAAACTCGTGAAAATCATCTCGTGCCTCCCAATCGTTACAGACATTGCGGTACTCATCCGTGATGCCATCGCCATCGTGGTCGATCAACTGAGTCAATTCGTGCTTTTGCAGCACATAGATGTCCTCCCCGACGGTCTCCAGACCCAAGGGCTCAGAAAGTCCCTGGGCGATGCGGCGGATGCGAATCTGGTTAGTGTCGCCCGTATGAACATCTGTGAGTCGGTACACCGCGCCAAGCGAATCCCAGGTGCTCACCAGGAGGGAACTATCCGGCAAAAAGGCCAATCCCCCTACCCGAGGTCGAAAGTGATCCGGGCGAATGGATTGTAGGGTCAAGCTGGGATGTATCCCCTCCAAGGCTACGCCATGACCAGGCAATTGGGGAACTGCTTTTGTGCTAAGCTGTTCTGTTTCAACGATGCGGGGAGAGGTTGGGGGAATCCTGCCTTCTTTGGGGCGAAAACTCAGCATATAGCGGATCATTCGCTCCAAGGCCGATTCGCTGAGCTGAGGATGGGGAGGCATCATGCTGCTGCCCCATACCCCTGTTCCGCCTTGCTTGACTTTCTGGACGAGGCGGGGAAGTGCGTCTGCTTCGTCGGCATATCGGGTGGCAATCTGTCGATAGCCCGGCCCCGCGCTGTTGATCTCGGGTTCGTGGCAGGTGGTACACCCGCTGCGGTCCAGCCATTGAGAGGCCGCATTGGTGGTGGGCGCATAGGCAGGCTTACTTTGAGGAGGAATCGCCGCAAAACAATGGGATAGCAACTTGCTCTGATAGGGGCGAACATGATGCAATTGATCGACTTGCTCGCGCAGTAACTGGCCCGAAACCTGATCTTTCAACAGGATTTGTTCTTCCAAGCAATGGCTGGCTGGTTTCCATTGCCAAGCCTGCTCCACAGTCAAGGCTTTTCCCAATTCTGCAAACCCCATTTGAACGATCACCTGCCCGTCTGCTAGCCGATAACCGAGGTACTCCGGTGTCAACGCTAGCGTTTGCTGGTCTTGGGCAAGGTACCATCGCTGGCTGGGAAGCGGGCCGTAGGCTTTTCCCCAGGAGATAGGTTGTACCGTTTTTCGATTGGTAAAAACGGCTCCTTCCCAGTGGATTCCCCCTCGCCAGCACTGTACGGGTTGTGCATCGGTGGTATTGATCGCCAGCCAGTGATCAGGGGTCAATTGTAGATTCAGGATGCGCGGCTGCTGATTGAGCACCGAGCGGTGGGCTTGCTGGACGAATGCCTCCTTTGATCCCGGCAATTGGCAGGCAGAAAGGAGTCCAAGGATCAGAAGCAGCGTAAGAAAGGGGAATCGCATAGAAAAATGATTGCTAGAAAATAGCTCAAAAACGGAAACTTTGTCTGATCTCAAGCAGCGAAATCCGTTGCGGTGGACTCTTATGGATAAACCCCAACTCTTGAATCCACACTCTCCATCTGAAGCCGAGCTGTTAGCCGGATGTCTGGAAGGGCAACGGAAAGCACAACGAACCCTCTATGAGCAATACCAGCAGCATATGTTTGCGGTTTGTTTGCGCTATGCCCCTAATCGAGTGGTGGCAGAGGACTTGCTCCAGGAGGGATTTTATCGGGTGTTCAAAGAATTGGGGAGCTATCGGGGAGAAGGCGCTTTGGGGGGCTGGATTCGCAAGGTAATCGTTCGCACCGCCCTGGACTTTCTGAAAAAAGAACGGCGGGATTGGGCCAGAAGGGAAAAAGTAGGGGCGGAACGTCCCGAAAGTTGGGATGGCGAATCAGCCTTGATTGGCCAAATGGGGGCCGATTTCATCCTGGAACTCCTCCAAAAGCTGCCCGCAGGCTATCGGGCGGTCTTCAACCTCTACGCCATCGAAGGCTATTCCCATCGCGAAATCAGCGAGCAATTGGGCATCGCCGAAAGCACTTCTCGTTCCCAGTACGTCCGCGCCAGGCAGATGCTGGCGCAACAACTAACTTCACTTGATAAAACGCTTTGAACATGAATCCATCTCCTTCCCCCGAACATGATCCCTTGGTACAATTGATCCGGCAAGAAGTCGCGGGATTGGAGCAAACCCCTTCGACAGAGGTTTGGGACCGATTGGACAAGCGATTGACAACCCAACCGATTCCCTCTGTGCCAGAGCCAGGAGGCGTGATATCACTTGCTTCTGGCCTTCTGGCGGTAGCTTCTGTAAGTCTGGTCGCTTTAGCGATGTGGTGGGTACTTACGAGTCCTACTTCAGATTCTGCCACCTCATTTGCGATGTCCCCCTCGCTTGATTCCATTGCTTCTCCCATCCCAACCCTCAGAGAAAGGACTCCTATTCCGGTGAGGGGCTTTGAGACTGATTCCGACCAGGAGAGAAAAGCAGGGATTTCTACCAGTCAGAAAGCCGAAACTCAGCATTCGAGCATTTTTATAGCGGAAAAAGGAGGAAAAGTGGAGCCAACCATTCTTGCTACACCAAGTCAATCTCTTGCTCTCCCCGCTATCTCGAACCTTCCTTTTTTGGAGGATACATTTCAATTGGCGGTAATACCTCCCGTAAAACATACTATTGGCCTATTACCAGGAAAAGAGGCGCGAGTTCAGACCAATTCTCGAAACAAAAAGAAACGGCAATTACAGCTCCGAATTGCTTGGAATGATTTCTTGGAAGATCGCAAACATTGGGATTATCAAGTAGGAGCGAGATTCAGTACCGCAAATTTTACGCGTCGCATCATGCGCCCGGTCAACCAGTCCTCTAGCATTTGGCAGGGAGAAGTGTTGGGAGAATGGGTCCCCAGTCACCGCATCAGGCTGCAAGCTGGTTTGATTTTCAATCGAATGTATTTTGATTTACAGCAGCAATACAATGATCAGGCGACCATTGGTTCATTGATCCATGCACTTGGGATCCGCCTAGATCCAACCGATGTGTTGTCCATCTCTCAATCAGGTCGAGCAAACGCACTCTCTATTCCCTTAGACGTGGTGGTGTTTTTGCGAGATGACACCAAAAGCACCCAAATTTGGGGGAGTGTAGGCTTCCAATTCAATATATGGCGAAGCTATCGGGATGTCTATCTCGCTGAACTTCGCGTGCCAGGAACGAATGAAGTCTATTTTATGAATGGCTCTTCTGGTCCCCTCAATCCGATTGCTGCCCGGTTTCGCTTTGGGATAGAACAGCGGCTCAAGGCCGCCCATCGGATTCGGATATCCAGCTTTTTTCAACTGCCCGTTGGGGGAAATTTGGTTCATAGAGGTCTTCATGACCAGGTGGGGATTTCGCTTGGGTGGTTTTGGGCCAGTCCGAATGGTCCTCTCCGCTGGCGGGCGAAAAAGGGCTATTCTGGCCGTTGAAGCTTTGGAGAGCGAAGCCCTACCCCTTGCTGTTCGCCGTGAGGCTACGAGAGGGGTAGAGAAGGTCGACCAACGGGAGAGTCTGGAACGAAGGGGAAGACGGAGCGATAGCGAACCCTGGAATGGCCCGACTCCGGGAGAGCATATTTGCTGGACCGGAGACTCGCCCAACTCAACAAACAGATTCTCCTTTGGCTTTCCGACGCTCTTTCTTGGGAGAAGTGGGAAAAGGAAGCGAGGTGTACCTCAGATGGCACCAGAAAAAGCAGATCCCAGTAGATGGCAGTCGCTATGCGCCTGCTTTCTTTCTAGAGGTCATCGGTATCTACCAAGCTGCGAATCGCCATGCGCTTCGTCTTTTTGAGAGTTGGGTCGGCATACTTAGACAGGCTCAGCACAGGCGCTCCTCATACATTTCCTTGGCAACAGACAATCGCAGCCCAGAGGGATGCTTACCTTGGTAGCAAATCAAAGAGAGAAGATTTGTTAGCAGGCGCTTAGTGAGACTTGAAAAATAACTTCCTCTTTTCGCGCGGTTATTTCGTTTCAGGTCGAGGAAGGAACACCGACTGGTTGGCGGGCCAAATCGCGAAACTTTGGGAAAGGGACCCAAAGATGAGCCTTGACGAAGAGATGGGAAAAAAGAACGAGTGAAAAGGTCCAAGT
>JBCCCJ010000287.1:0-6710 GCA_039033615.1 Bacteroidota bacterium | reverse complement strand
CGAGGAAGAAACGATCAATGATCAGAGAGGCTTCGGGAGAAATCAAGGCAATACCTTATCTACTTTCTTTTATGCGTCGCCCGATACCTGGAAAGGACTAGGACTAGGGAGCGGAGTCAAGGGCTTTTTTGCCACCCCAAACAATGGAGGAGATAACGAAACCTACTTTTTCAACTATTACCATGTAGGTCTCGGATTGAAATACCATCCTTTTTCCCGCCAGTTCAATCGAGGTTTTTATACCAAAGCGAATGTTGGTTTCGGTCAAATGACTGAAAAAACCAGATTCAACAATGAAAACAGATACGAACATCAGTTCGCTATCGGCACAACGCTATTGGGAGGTTTGGGCTATGCCTTTCCCATCGGAAAATCCAAACATACGGCGATACATATCGATCTCGAAGCAGAATACGCTTCCAGAAGGGGCGATGTCACTGGACTGGGCGAAGGACAGCAATTTCAAAACAGCCACGTCAGCATCAACTTTGGGCTTAGCTTTTAACCTCTGAAATCACGAAAACATGAAATATTTCCTCACATCCCTTTTGCTCGTGCTGAGCATATTCATCACGGCTGATGTCTCTGCTCAGCAAACCGATGACACGGACAAAGAACTGGTATTGCTAGCAGGCATGATACAACCGCTCTTGCTGCAAGGTGGCAATTTTGAAGTGGATTTCTACACCCAAAACATGGTATTCAATTATTCCCACGGCTTTTCTTTGGAATTAGAAAGTAGCGCCAATACTGCGGTGGGCGCCCTGAGAGAACAGAGTCTAGCGATTCATTTGCCTTACAGTACAGGGTTTGGCATAGGGTATCGGCTGAACAAATACGTTGATGTCCGATTCGAACCAAAGCTGCACCACTTTGATGTATATCTTGACGGCACAGACAGAACCCAAGTCGAGAATCAAATTGTGGATTACTCGACCGTCACCTTAGGGATAGGCGCTTATTTCAGGTGGAAACCCTTTGAAAAACAACCGAATTTCTTGAAGGGCATTTTCACTTCTACGAGTGTACGGTACTGGCAGAATGTCTACGCTACGTTGAACAATGGGGAAATCCAATACTACAATCGCATCACCGAACAACTGGAAGTACACGAAACGTCCAATATCGGCATCGGGAACACCCCCTGGCTGTTCAATGTTGCAGTAGGATATGCCATCCCATTGAAATAGGACCAAGAAGGCTAAGTTTGTGGTGGGGGAATAGTCAGCGCAGATCAGGTTCCCCATTGCCCTCCTCCCCCCAATTCCGTACCTTGGCCCCAAAGGCAATTCCCTCCAAGTATTCCTCCCTCATCCCTAGCTTATGTATCGTTGGACCTATGTTCTGTTGTTGCTCACCACTTGCTGGGCATGTACGCCGCCGCCTGCTGCCACGGAAGAAGTGCCAATCGGCAATCCTGCTGCGGAAGGCTTTGATGAAGCCAATTCGGATGCGGAGGCCATCGCCATCGCGGATGAAGTGATGGAAGCCATGGGCGGACGCCGAGCCTGGGATACTACCCGCTATTTCACCTGGGATTTCTTTGGCTTTCGGACCCTCACTTGGGACAAAACCGAGAATCGGGTTCGCATCGACCTGCCGGGAGACACCGCGGTCTATATCCTGGACATGAATACCGATACGGGCCTGGCTTGGGAAAAAGGCATCGCCCTCACAGATGCAGATTCCCTGGCCAATCGCATGGAGCGCGCCAAAAGCATCTGGATCAATGATTCTTATTGGCTGGTGATGCCCTTCAAGCTCAAAGACTCCGGCGTTACCCTCACCTACGTCGGCAAAGATTCTACCGAAGCGGGCGAAGTCGCAGATTTGTTGGAGTTGCGATTCAAAGACGTGGGCCGGACTCCTCAGAACAAATACCAGGTCTGGGTGAATGAGAACAGCCGCCTGGTCAGCCAGTGGGCCTATTTTCCCCAAGCGGAAGATACCGAGCCTCGCTTCATCAATCCCTGGCTCGACTATCAGCCCTACGGTGATCTCCTACTTTCGGGTAGCCGGGGTGAGCGAGGAATGGAGAACATTTCGGTGAGTCAAAGCATGGCCGAAGCGGTATTTGAGATCGAAAGTCCTTAGGAGGCAGATCTTTTTCCTAACTTATGATTCGCTGGACAAAGGAGTCCGGGCAGATTCGTATGTTTGAGCCCATGTCGGTGAAAAGGCCTCCATATCCATCTTCGGCATTTGAAGAGCTGTTCACAGCCCATTATCAAATCTTTTTTGGGCTGGGTTTCCGAATGTGTCGCGACCGAGAGCTGACCAAGGATCTCATCCAGAGCTTTTTCCTGGAGTTGTGGGAAAAACAAATCTGGCAACGCGACATTCAGGACATGGCAGGCTACCTCTACCGCTCCTTTTATCGGAAGGTGCTGGAAGAGTTGCGCAAACAACGGGCCCATCCCCAATTGGAATGGAAAGAGTCCCATGACGATTCCCAGCCCGATTTCGAAACCTTACTGGTCGAAGTACAGCAAGCCCAGGAATTGCAACAGCAGCTCAGGAGTCAGATGGAGCGTCTCCCGCCACAACAAAGAAAAGCCCTGGAAATGCGCTTTCTGCAAGGATTCGATTATCAGGAAATCGCCCAATACACGGGCAAAAGCAAGCAAACCATTTACAATCAGGTCCACGCCGCCATTGCTTCTTTGCGGAAGTGGTTGGGGTCTCATTCTGCTTCCTGACAACATGGACCTTTGACCAAGAGTGCGGAAACTAGACAGGATGATTCCCGCTAGCATGGTCAGAGAACCCAAAAAAAATTTCCTACTCAATAGTAAAAACCCTTTGGGCCTCCCTCTGCATATCGGAAGGAGGTTCTATTCTCTTTCTTCATCCCTCATATATGCACGAATTTTCTACCACTGTTGCTTCCCTGGTCGCCTCCGAAGCGTTTCAGCGCTACTGCCTCTCCCCTAGCAAGGAAGACCTTGCTCACTGGGAACAACGAAGCCAAACAGAACCGGAACTGATTCCCCTCATAGAGGAAGCCCGGCAATTGGTGCTGACGCTGGCTTCTCAGGTTTCAGAACAGGACATTCAAGTAGCCTACCGCCAATTGGAGAGTCAGTTGGATCGTACAGAATCGGCTCCCGTACCGCTTCGCAAGGATCGGCGGACGTGGCTTCGGTGGGCGGGCGTCGCTGCAACCGTCCTGCTTTTGATGAGTGGCATCTGGTATTGGCAAACTCGGCCAGCGCCCACGCTCCTCCAACAAACGGCCTTTGGAGAAGTCCAAACCGTCTGGTTACCGGACAGCAGTCAGGTAGAATTGAATGCCAATTCCCGCTTGCGCTATGCCATGGATTGGACTGGAACCGAAATCCGGGAAGTGTGGCTAGAGGGGGAAGCCTATTTTGACGTTACCCACCGTCCTTCTCAGCCATTTGTCCTCCATACCGACCAAGGCGAAGTAAAGGTACTCGGGACCAGTTTCAACGTGTACCAACGCGCCGAAGCCTTGGAAGTGAGCCTCATCACCGGCAAAGTAGCGGTGGATGGTCTCGCCTTTGATCCTCACCTACTCGTTCCAGGCGATCAGTTGCGTTTCGAGGACGGCAAGGTGAATCAGCAGCAAATAGATGTCGAAACGGTGGCCGCCTGGAAAACGGGGCAGATGATCTATCGAGGCGTTCAGGTCAGACAAATCCTGGAACGGCTCGAAGCAGAATTTGATTGGAACGTCTCCGTTTCCCAGCCAGACATGCTGAACCGAAAAGTGACAGCGGTCCTGCAACAAAATGATCCTCAAGTCTTACTAGATGCGCTTTCTGTGATGTATGAATGGGAAGTGGAAGCCCAGGGAGACCGCACCTACCTGATCAGATAAGCGGCCCATTTTTTCATCGAACTGCCAACTACTACCTACCTCTTATGCATGCTATCTTCTCCTCCCTTCATGGGGCCTTAGCTCGCTTGAGCTTGGTGCTGCTGCTCACCGCCCTGCTGAGTACAGCCTGGTGTCAACAAGCCCTGGGAAAAACGCCCGCTCGGATTCCATTGGGGCAAGCCATCGAGGAACTGGCCAAAATCCATGCAGTCAACATCATTTACGACCATGAAGTCATCGAAGGCAGCTTTGTCTCTGACATTTCCATCGGTTCTTCCGTTGATCAAGATTTGAAGCGACTGCTCAAAGGCAAGCCCTTGACCTATTCCAAGCTCAATGCGGTCACCTTTGTGATCAAGCAGAAAAAAGAGAGGCCAGTCCCCAAAAAGAACCTTTCCCCCCCCGCACGACCAAGCCCTCAACTCCCGCTTCAAGTGAACGGGAAGGTCTATGATGGCAACACCCGCACGCCCTTGATTGGGGCTTCCGTCATCATTGTGGGGAGCAACCGGGGAACCCTCACTGGCGACGAAGGAGAATTTTCCCTGGAGGTACCGGTGGGCAGCAAATTATTGATCAAATATCTGGGCTACGAAGATCGGACCCTATCCATCAAGAAAGCCGATCTGGGAGTCATTTACCTTACCCCCAGCGAAAGGAATCTCCAAGAAGTAGTCGTGGTCGGCTATGGATCTCAAAAGAAAAGTGACCTGACGGGTGCGCTGTCTTCGGTTGGCGAAAGAGAACTAAAAGAGTTGCCCAATACCGGATTGGATCAGGCACTGCAAGGTCGGGCAGCCGGGGTGTACGTAACGCAAAATTCTGGAGCGCCAGGTGGAGCGGTTTCCATCAGGATTCGGGGGATTGGCTCGACCTTGACGGCTGAACCTCTCTACGTCATCGACGGCATTCCGGTCGTCAATGACAACCAAAATACCTCCACCAATTTTGCCGAATTGGACGGAGGAGGCCAAAACACCAATGCCCTCAACACCATCAACCCCAATGACATCGAATCCATTGAGATTCTCAAAGATGCCTCTGCCACAGCGATTTACGGGGCTCGCGCAGCCAACGGGGTGGTCTTGATCACCACCAAGCGAGGAAAAGCCGGCAAATCCAGCATCACCTTTGAATCCTACTATGGCATGCAGGAATTGGCCCGGCCCATTCCGGTCATGAACCTACAGCAATATGCCGATTACTATTCCGAAGTAGGCTTTGAAGTCATCGAGGAATTTGAAAATCCCGAACTCTTGGGAGAAGGCACCAACTGGCAGGATGCGGTATTCCGTCGGGCAGGCATGCAGAACTATCAGATGACCCTGGCAGGAGGTACCGATGCCACCAAATACGCCTTCTCGGTGGGCTATCACCAAAAGGATGGCACCGTCGTCGGCTCAGATTTCAACCGGGTTACGGCCAAAATCAATTTGGACCACAACTTCTCCAGCCGGCTCCGAGTAGGCAACAGCTTTCTCGTCAGTCGAACCAAAGAAAACATCACCTTCAATGACAACAGCAGTGGGGTCATCTATACTGCTTTGTTGATGGTTCCCAATGCTCCGGTCCGGAATGCCGATGGATCTTTCGCGGGTCCGCAGGAAGAAATCACCCTGGCGTTTGACAATCCGGTGGCTCGGGCCTTGGAAACCAATGACACCAATACCAAGATGCGGGTGCTGTCCAATCTCTACCTGGAGTTGGAGATTTTGCCTTCCCTTACCTACCGGACAGAATTTGGCACCGACATCATCTATTCCAATCACAACACCTTCTTCCCTTCTTTTGAGCGAGGCAATTTCTTCGGCAAATCTGGGGTAAGAAGGAATCTGAACAACAGCTTATTCTGGATCAACAAACACCTCCTGACCTTTGACCGGGAGTTTTCCAAAAAGCATCGCCTCACCACCTTATTGGGCTTCGAGGCGCAAGAGGGGAGATATGAATGGTTGTTTGCCTCTCGGGACAATCTCCCCGGCAATGAATTGCAGCAATTGACGCTGGGGGACGCGGGTCAACAGATCAGCGATGGGGGAGCCGGGCACTGGGCCTTATTATCCTACTTCGGTCGAATGAATTACAACTATGACGAGCGCTACCTGTTGACGGCGACCTTTCGGGTGGACGGTTCTTCCCGCTTCGGCCCAAGCTATCGCTACGGATTTTTTCCGTCGGCTGCTTTTGCGTGGCGGCTTTCCAATGAAAAGTTCATTCAGAACTGGGAGGCCCTGGCGACCATGCGGCCAGATTGGAAATTCCGGATCGGGGTTGGGGGCGTGGGCAACCAGGAGATTGGGCTGTATTCCTATCGGACCAACCTTCGCTCTCTGAACGTGGTGCTCGGCGATCAACTCATCACGGGCTTTGCACCTGACAACATCGGGAACCCGGACGTCCGTTGGGAATCTTCCTTCCAGACCAATGTCGGAGCGAACCTCGGCTTCTACAACAATCGGATCGAAGTGGTGGCTGATTACTATGTCAAGCAGGCCCAAGGCATGTTGCTCCCGGCTTTGCTTCCTTCTACCGCCGGAAGTCTCAATCCTCCTTTTGTGAACATCGGAGAAATTGAAAATCGGGGCTTCGAATTGGGGCTGAACACGGTCAACGTTGACCAGCCGCTGTTTTGGCAGACCCGCGCCAATTTTTCCATCAACCGAAATCTGGTCAAAAGCCTGGGTTCCAACGGCAACCTCATCGGTTTGATTCAGCGCATTCCAGTAACCAGAACGGAAGAAAACCAGCCGATCAGTCAATTCTATGGCTACCAGGTGGATGGCATTTTCCAGAGTCAGGACGAGATAGGGGCCAGTCCTTTTCAGCAAGAAGGGACCCGGGCCGGGGATCTCAAATTCAAAGACCT
>JBCCCJ010000286.1:0-6712 GCA_039033615.1 Bacteroidota bacterium | reverse complement strand
CCCTGTTTTTAATTCCAGAAGGGATGCAACCTTAGCTGAAAATCAGAAAGAGGGATATACGCTAGATAGATACCTTTCCTTAATTCATAATCGAGCTTACAAGGAAAAAATTCGCATCAATCAGCTTACGTTTTGGCTTGATGGAATTCGGGATGATACCATCAAGCAGTTGTATTTGGGCCAAGACGTTGACCTGTTAACCCCTGCGGATTTTAAGCATGAACCCATTACGGCCAACACTACAGTATTTAGAATGGTACATGCTTCTGACACTAATGCAGACGCTGTGAAGTACCATTGGAGCAATATTGCTTTAACTGAAAAAGAGCAATTGGTGGAAGAAGCCATCCGATTGATAGAACCTAATTTTGTAAAAGGGAGCTTATTGGGGAGAGTTGGTCCTGAACGTTTGCATGTCCAATTAAGAGACAAAGCCCACCCCTACCCAATTGATCGCTTAGGCGAAGGCATGAACCGCTTAATCGGTCTTGTCCTAGCTCTTTTCAATTCCCAAGGCGGCTTTCTCCTCATTGATGAACTCGAAAATGGCCTTCACTACAGTGTAATTCCGAAAGTCTGGGAGTATTTGTTCCACTTTGCGCGGGAACTGGACGTGCAAATTTTTGCGACTACGCACAGCAGAGATTGTGTAGAGGCGTTTGCTAAGGTAGCGAATCAACCGAATGCTTCTGCAAGGATGATTAGGCTATATGCGGATTCTACTGGAATTACTCAATCAGAAACCTTTTCCTCAGAGACGATCCAAGCAGCCCTTCAGTTAGAGGAAGAAGTAAGATAAAAACTATGAGTGGACGGTTTTTGTACGTTGAAGGGAAGGATGATCTCCATGTAATTGGAAATCTATGGAAGGTTTGGGGTGGCGAAGACAAATACTTCTTGATTAAGCAACAACAAGGAATCGAGACTCTGCTCACTGCGATGGAAGTAATTCTCTCTCCTCGTAAGGGAAGCGATACCCAAATTGGCTTTGTCGTAGATGCCGATGAAGATGCTCAAAACTCTTGGACGAGAATCAAAGATCGGCTGAAGAATTTTGAGTATCAGGGAATTCCCGAATTGATGCCGAAAGAAGGGCTTGTGGTAGATACCCATATTCAAAGACCCAAAGTGGGGGTTTGGATTTGGCCGGATAACCAATCAAGGGGAATATTAGAAGATTTCTTGCGAAGTATGGTCCCCGAACATGATGAGTTGTGGGAGAAGGCAGATTCCGTTTTGAATGAGATTTCAGTCTTAGGTATGCAGCGTTTTTCTGAGGTCGCTCTCCCCAAAGCACTCATTCATACCTGGTTAGCTTGGCAAGAAACGCCAGGAAAACCCTATGGACAAAGTATTTCGGCCAAGTATTTTGACCTATCCGCTGCTGAAGCTTTTCATCAATGGCTGATACGATTATTCTCTCCTGCTCCCTAATATGCTGTTAAGATTGGATCTCATTCGATCCTACTGTTCATTCCCTGTTCCCTGTAAATATGACCATCCAGCAAATCAAACAACGTTACGGCATCATTGGCAATAGCCACGAAATCAATACGGCCGTGGAAATTGCCATGCAGGTCGCCCCCACGGAGGTGACGGTGCTAATCTATGGGGAAAACGGGACGGGAAAAGACATCTTTCCCAACATCATTCATCAGTACTCTAAGCGCAAACACCGCAAATTCATGGCGGTGAATACCGGGGCCATTCCAGAAGGAACCCTCGACTCTGAGTTATTTGGTCATAAAAAAGGCTCCTTTACCTCGGCCTATGAGGATCGTAAGGGGCACTTTGAAGAAGTCAATGGCGGATCCATTTTCCTAGATGAAATCGGGGAAATGCCGCTGCCCACCCAAGCTCGTTTGTTACGCCTGCTGGAAAATGGAGAATACCTCCGGGTAGGGTCTTCCCAGGTAGGCAAGACCGATGTGCGGGTCGTGGCCGCTACCAACCGGAACTTGGTCGAAATGATTCGGCAGGGCAAATTTCGGGAAGACCTCTATTTTCGCCTCAATACCGTAACCATCGTGGTACCACCTTTGCGAGAGCGGGGGGACGACATTGAGTTGTTGTTCAACTACTTCGCTCAGGAATTTGGGGAAAAATACCACCGGGAACCGGTCATGTTATCTGAGGATGCTGTGGATCTCTTGTACGATTACCGCTGGCCTGGAACCGTGCGGGAATTGAGGAATCTGGTGGAAAAACTCTCCGTGCTGGTCAAAGGAGATATTGTGGGCCGCAAAGTGCTTGAAGACAACCTGCTCATTCAGGACAGCTATCTGCCTAGCATCGTGATTCGTCCGGATGGCCTCACGGGAGAGAGTCCTCGCCTTGATGGAGAAGACCGGGACATGATGTTGAAATTGATTTACGATCTGGGGAAAGAAGTCTCCGATCTCAAAAAGATGTTTTACCTCATGATGCAGGACCGGGATCAGGCTGTTCCCGTTCGGACCTATGGAAATCAGGAATTTACGGGTTCCAGACCAAGCCCGGCCTATGCAGATGCGTACGATGCCAACGAGTACGGGGAAGCCTTACAACCGATTCGCCCCAACACCCCACTATTAGAAGAGTCTCTTTCCCTAGAGAAAAAGGAAAAAGAACTCATCATCAAGGCGCTCACCAAGCATCACAACAACCGCAAAAAAGCGGCTTCCGAATTGGGGATTTCAGAACGAACCCTGTATCGCAAGATCAAAAACTACGACATTGATTTGTAGGCATTGATCTGGCAGGCCTCTCACCAACTCATCGACTATGAAGCATCAATTCCTTCTTGTATCATTCATCTTGTGCGCCTTTATTGGCAGTGGCTGTGCAGTAAAGTTCAATTGGACTGGCACCGGAACCGTAGATGATAGCCTGGAAACCCTTTCTGTTGCTACCTTCATCAATGAAGCGCCCATCGTGGTGCCGTATTTGGCCCAGGAACTGACCGAGCAGATGCAAGACCGCTTCCTCAACCAATCTCGATTGACCCTCACCACCGGAGCCGCAGATGTTCAATTGAGCGGGAGCATCAATCGTTACACCATCAGCCCTGTGGCGATCTCCGGCAATAACCAAGCGGATCAAAACCGTGTGACCCTCTCGGTCCGGGTTCAGTTTGAAAACAACGTGAACCCGGACGACAGTTGGGAGCAGTCCTTTTCGGGATTTGTGGATTTTGACGCCAGCCAGGATTTTACCTCCATTGAGCGAGAAACGATCGACGAAATCCTGGAACAGATTACCCAAGATGTGTTCAGCAAGTCCCTTGGGAAATGGTAGTTGTCAAATTTTCTGCTAGATTGGAGGGATGAGTTTGCCCAAATTCGATCCATATCATCTATATGCTCAGCTGGCTGAAAGAAGTTTCACGCCAGAAGAAAAAGCCTATCTGGATCAATTGATTCAGGATTTTCCTTATTTTGTGTTTCCTCGCTACTTAAAGGCCCGCGACCTCGGTGAGGAACATAATATATTCCTTGCCTCGGCGTATTCTGTAAACAGAACACAGCTAAAGCAGTTCCTCCAGGGAAAAACCCTGATACAGCCCTTGAATACTACCGATTCCGCTGCCCCGTCTATGAAGGATTTCACGAATCTCCCCCCTGCTCCTGAAGAAGCCCCGCGTCAACACACGGCCTTCACCATTTGGGAAGAGACGGAGGTTTCGGCTGAACCAGTGGATACCCAGGAAGTCTTCAAACCCATTGTGGAGGGGCAGCGCCTGCCGGGATATGCCTACCTAAATACGGTGGTCTGCCTGCAAATGAATCGCTTTGGGGGAATCCGTACAGAATTGCAAGGCCAGATCAAAGGCTACCAAAACGGAACGCTGACGACTCCCCCCCCGGCGGAGGAATCTCAGTCCCTTCCCGAAAGAGAGCCGGAAGGCAAACAAGAGAAAAGTGCCTCCCTCATTGATCGCTTTCTGCAGCAGAAGCCTTATCGCAATCGCCCCAAGGCCAAAAGCAAGCCCAAAAGCAATCCAGCCGCTCATGTGACCGCCAGCATAGAGCCCGATGACGAGATGGTTTCCGAAACCTTGGCCAAGCTACATTGGCGACAAAACAACAAGGAAGAAGCCATTCGGATGTACAAAAAACTTCGTTTGCGTTTTCCCGAAAAAAGCGCGTATTTTGACGCTCAAATCGAAAAAATAATCATTTCCTGATGTTTATATTTCTTGGAATCGTTAGTGTATTGGTAGCCTTGACCTTGATCTTGGCCATCGTCGTACAAAATAGCAAAGGAGGGGGCTTGAGCCCTACTCTGGGAGGAAGTGCCACCCAAATGCTGGGCGCTCGTCGCAGCAATGAGATGATTGAAAAAATCACCTGGTACCTCGCGGCAGGTCTTGCCATCGTTGCTTTCGCAGCCAACATTCATTTGGGTACGCCAAAGCCAAGCGGTGATATGCTGTTGATGGAATCTGAAATCAATGCCAACCCCACTTCTTTGACCAGCCCTGATGCGTTGATTCCCCCCGCCCCAGGCGAAGGAACTGCTGCTCCAGCCAGCGAACCTGCTGCTGAGGCCCCCGCTGCTGAATAAGAAAATCACCAGAGATATATTCAAAGCCCGCCAATTGGTGGGCTTTTTTGCATTAGGTCCCGAAGAGAGAAGGGGAACTTCTGCCCTGATATTTGCCATCTTCAAGTAAGGTCTGCTCGGGATGCTGAGGATTTTCGGTCGGAAAGCACGATTCGGACCAGCTTTCAACGCATTTTTTGATTCTCATTTGTGCCGAGTCCCTAGAAAAATCCCTCCTGCCTCTCTCCCAATTTGATTCTCTTTGTTACGGGAGACTTCCCATATTTTCCCTTCAAATTGCTGCTAGGCAGAGAATTGTTGCGGCGGCAAGTGGACAGGGGCGTACTGCCCTTCAGCGAGGAATCCTTACTCTGATTGAACGGGAACCAGTCAAAACAACTGCTTTCTTTCTTTGCTGATACAAGGTAATGATGTTCCCATCTTGGGAGGTTGTTTTGTGATTCCGTCTATTACTTTTGGTGTAATAAGTAATTGATGGAATATAAGTATGAAAAAAACGATACCCGCTAAGAGCCTTGCACATTGGTTATTCTGTCTTGTTCTTTTGATGGGCGGGGAACTCAGTGCTACCCATCGAATCCTTTGGTACCAGCCCAACCCCACTTCTCTTGAACACTTGAGCCAAGATGGTCATACCTTTATCGAGGGGTACACCATTTCGGTGGGAGCCGAATTGGTGAAAGTTTCCGATCCCAGTGGCATGGAACGTCCCGGTTTTTTAGACGCTTTCACCATGCTGATTTCAGATGATGCGAGCATGGAACAAACCCTAACCGAGCGTCAACAAGTAGCCATTCAAGCCTGGCTTACCTCTGGTGAGGGCAGTTTTTTTCGATTGGGGAGAGGAGAAATGCCGATGGCTTCCCGCTCAGGCCGAGATGAAGCCGCGGGCTGGAGTTGGTACCACCGAATCATTCATGCCGCCTTAACCACGGAAGGACAAACCGCAGAGGCCTGGGCAGGCACCAACATTCCTAGCCTTCAAGTAGAGATAGAGCACCCAAGCCTTCCGGCAGTTCCTCACACCTTATTCGCTTGTTCTCAATCGGAGGCAAGGGTGATCGCTTTGGCTTGGCCTTCCTATTGGGAGCAAGCCCAAAAAGCTCCCGTATCCCCTTTTCAATCACCGAGCATTCAACACCAACTGAAGCTGGGCTTAGACTGGGGAATGGGGCAGATAGAAACTCCTCCCGTCAGCATTCACCACCTGGAACTCAGCCAATATGGCAAAAAAGGGTCGATTGAATTGAGTTGGCAAACAGACTTCGAGGTACTTCATGATCATTTCCAGCTGACAAAGGCGAACGCCGTGGGGACCTTTGCCGTTCTGGATCAAATCCCAGCCGTTGGAGAGTCGGCGGAGCCCAATCTGTATTTCTTCTTAGATCAGGCCCCGATTCGAAACTTCCAATTGTACCAATTGAAGATGCACAGCCAAGTAGGCGAAGTCGCCCATTCGCCCATTTTGTTGTTGTCTGGGGGGCAAACCGGCCCATTGGTCTCGTTATTTCCGAATCCCGTCCAACGAGAATTACATGTTCAGGTCGGGCTGGCCCATGCGGATGGCTACGAACTGACCATAGAGAATGAGAAGGGAACGGCGATGCTGACCCAGCAAGTTCAATTGGACTACCGGGAGCAAAAACAAATTCTGGACCTGAAAGAACTAGGGCCCGGCATGTACCGAGTCAAAATCTCTTCTGAAGAAGGAGAAAGCATGCATGCTTTTGTGAAGCATTGAGGAGAGAGGAGAAGTCAGAGAGGAGAAGTCAGATCGCTTTGCTGTCAGAGGTCAGAACGGCCCGAATTGCGGGCCTGTCAGATTGTTCTGCTCTCGCGCGTTGGTAACTCTTTCGCTTACTCCGTTGACGGATGTGATCCCCCAATGAGGAGATGGAAGATGACAGATCGCTTTCGCTGTCAGATCACTTTGCTATCATAATTTTTCTTGAACCAACTAACGAACTTTCCAATCAACCAATTAACCAATCAACCAATTAACCAACCAATTCCCCCACCTCCTTTTCCTGGGTTTCATACGGAATGGTCTTGAGGATGTACTCTATGGCCTCGATCCTCGCGGTAGTTTTGCGATTGGCCTGGATGATGATCCAAGGAGATTGCTCAAGATTGGTGCGGGCATACATTTCTTCTTTGTAGGTGGTGT
>JBCCCJ010000285.1:0-6713 GCA_039033615.1 Bacteroidota bacterium | reverse complement strand
CTACAGCAATCGATTGGCCATATCGGTGGGTATCAAATTCACTAGAGTCAGGTGGAATAGATACTTCTACTCTTTGATAAGATTGAGCAAAAAGAGCAGTTGAGAACAAAAGGTTGAAACAGATCAACCCAGCGAAACATATACGTTGTGCAATCATGGGAGGAAGAATAAAATGAAACATCAACCCTAAAATAAGCAAGAGCCAAAGCACAAGCAATGTCAGGATGTGAACAAATTGTTATGATTTGTTTTTTTTTTGACTTTTCGTGAATATTTGACACTTTCTGTCATTGTCTCATTCTTAATCTATTTTCAGCATGATCAGAATTCTTTCTGGGATGCTCCTGGCAGCGATGTGCTGTGGGAGTTCCCTCTACGCCCAATTTTGTAGCTCTGGGATCGAAAGTCCAGATTGCTACATTTCTCCGCCTGTTTCTTGTCCCAATATTCCCTGTGAGGTCAAAAAACGGTACGGAATCGACACGGTGGAATGGATCAGTCCGGCGCCTTTCACCGCAACTTCTCCTGGTTTCGGTGGCACCAATTGTGATGCGAGCTTCTATTTTGACATCAAGCGTGCGGATGATGACTTCGCCAATACGCTCAATAGCGAACGCGCCAATTGGAGTCAAGATGGAACCGCAGCTTTTTTCAAAGGGCCCAATCCTCGTCGCTTGCGCTTTTTTGATGACGCAGGCAATCGCAAAGGCTTTCATCAGTTCATCTCTAAGGAGTTTTTCAGTGGACCGAAGCAATCGGTTTTCCCAACGTTGAACAATAACCAAATCAGCCGATTGGTTTCCGAGATTCGGTGGCATCCCACGGATTCTGCCATCATCTATCCTCGCCAGACCATCGACATTGTGGGGAATGTAAAGGGTTCAGAATTGGTGAAGCGCACTGTGGACATCAACAACACCAGCAATCCCCTAGGCAGCCCTCAGGTATTGTTCACCTTCCAGGGCTATACCATCAGCAGCTCGGCAGACAATTTCAAAATTGCAGGGGGAGATGGGAATGATGTGAATGCAGGGCGCCTTCTCTTGTCTTTTCGTCCGGCCGGCAATCCGTCTGGGACCAATCAATTTGCAGTCTATGATTTCAACCAGGATCGGGTGGTGAGAGCCAACATCAACTACAGCCTTTCGAGCTATAGCGAGACCTTTCTGACTGGAAGCAACTTCACCCAGGGTTTTTTCAGTTTGCCCAAGGCTGATTTTGACTATGCTACGGTCTCAGCTTCTGGCGTATTCATCGTTGCCGTCTATAGTGGCACCACCACCAAAGGAATCTTTCTCTATGATTTGAAAGGGCAGGTGATTCAACGGGATTTGATCAGTCCTACTACCCCGACAACTGTAGATCAATTATTTTTTCGAGCAGACGGGCACATTGAAGTAGGTTATTTTCGCTTGAGTGATGGCACGGTACGGGAATGCATCGTCTCTAAAGCCAGTGCAAGCGCGATGGTGGAAACAGGGCAAGATGAGATCAATGATTACATTGACATTGATAACTCTTCTCCAGGTTTTACTCAAGTGGGCGACATCATCGCGGTTTATTGGAACATGGGCAGCGCGGGGAAACACCAAGCTGACTCGCGCAGAATCCTGGATTGGCAAATTGGGTCAGGGACGTACAGCGGTGGTCAATACAGCCTCTCCTCCACCGCACAGACGGCTCACTCTTCGATGTTTACTGCTATCAATGCAACCAATTTGCCAGCGGATTATCCTTTTCGTTTGCTGTTGAGTCAAAAACCAGTCGATACCTCTTGGGTCCTCCATTGGATTCCCTATTATGGGGAGATCGTTGAGCTCAGCCTGGATGAAACTGATTTAGAACCTAGGCGAATTCTGCATCATCGGATCACCGATACGGCAAGTGTAGAATATCAACCAGAAGCTTGGTTCAATCGTACGGGAAGTAAATTCTACTTTAAATCCCATCATGATTTGGGTACTCAACAGGATTTGTACTTTGTCGATCTGCCTCCTAGAACCTGTAAGAA
This sequence comes from Bacteroidota bacterium, assembly GCA_039033615.1. Taxonomy (GTDB): domain Bacteria; phylum Bacteroidota; class Bacteroidia; order J057; family J057; genus JBCCCJ01. The sequence continues at coordinate 4,702 of JBCCCJ010000285.1, read as the reverse complement.
TGTACGCGACGGAGCCGGTAGCCCTCGTATGGCCGCCCCTGCTGATTTTCCGACCTCCTTCACCCTCTATCCCAATCCCCTCCACTCCGGTGGCAAACTCTGGCTGGAACCCGATGCCACCACTCCCGAAACTGCCTCGGCTAGTCTGCGCCTCATCGGCCTGGATGGCCGCAGAATCGAACTGTGGCAAGGCCCAGTTGAAACCGGACAGCGCATTCAGGCTGTTCTGCCCGAAGTCTCTGCCGGGATCTACGTGCTGGAGTTGGTGGATCACCTGAGTCAGCGGCGATTGTATCAGGAGAAAGTGCTGGTGCGGTAGTTCCGAATTGCAGTCGGTTAGGTAGCCACGTAATGAGCTCGCAGGGTTGAAAAACCGGCGAGCTTTCGCTAGTTTCGGGCTATGAAAAGACGCGTTTTTGGTTCCTTGCCGGATGGCCGCACTGCTGAACATGTTCGGCTCACTCATGCCAATGGCCTGGAAGCCACTTGCACCAATTTTGGAGGCATTCTCTTGGGCCTGAACGTCCCCCAACCTAATGGAGAGGCCATAGATGTCATCGTCGGGCAACCGGACTGGGAGGCTTGCTATCGGCCGCATCCTTCTATGGGGGTGATTGTGGGGCGCTACGGCAATCGCATCGCAAACGGCCGCTTTGAATTGGGGGGAAAGACTTATCAACTGCCGCAAAATCATGGTCAGCATACCCTACACGGCGGGAAAAATAACTTCAGTCGTCAATTGTGGGAGGCGGTGGAAGAAGGCGAAACCTTATGTCTCAAACATCTCAGTCCGGCAGGAACCGAAAGCTTTCCGGGAAACCTAGCGGTCGAAGTGCGCTATTCCCTGACCGATGAGGGAGGGTTCCGCATCGAATATCAGGCTAGCACGGACGCGCCGACGGTACTCAACCTGACCCACCACGCTTATTTCAATTTGTCGGGAACGGGGTCCATCCTGGATACAGAATTGCAGCTAGCCTCCGATCAACTGACGGAGGTAGATGCGGACCTGATCCCAACGGGCAAACTGCTTCCGGTGTCGGGTACGCCTTTTGACTTCACGAAACCCAAACCCATTGGCCAGGACATTGCTGCCAATGATCCCTTCCTGACGTATGGCTCCGGATACGATCACAATTTTGTGGTGCGAGAGTGGGATGGGAACCTTCGATCCATTGCCCTAGCTAGCGATCCGCGCTCAGGCATTCAGATGGAGGTTCTTACGACCGAACCAGGGGTGCAACTGTACACCGCCAATCATTTGAAGAATTATCCTGGCAAGAACGGACAGCTATATCAAGCGCGGACTGGTTTTTGCCTGGAAACCCAGCATTTCCCTGATTCGCCCAATCATCCTCATTTTCCTTCCACGGTCTTGCAACCGGGAGAAACCTATCGTCAAACCACTGAATACCGCTTTCCCCTATGAGAATCCTGTTCGCTTGCTTGGTCCTGAGCCTATTGTTGGCTTGTGGCACTGAGCCTGCTCCTGCTTCCTCTGCTTCTGAATCTGCTCCTATTCCTGCCGAAAACGAACGGATCGCTGGTGATCCGGGGACCTTTCAGCATGACATTGATTTCTTGCGCCAGCATCAGGAAATCTTCGTGCTGAAACGGGGCGATGCCCAGATCATCGTGAATCCAGACTGGCAAGGAAGAATCGTTACCAGTACGGCGGAAGGACCATCCGGTCAGAGTTTTGGCTGGATCAATTATGACTTGATCCAAGCGAGTCAGTTGGAGGAACGATTCAATCCCTATGGAGGAGAAGACCGCTTTTGGTTGGGGCCGGAAGGGGGACAATTTTCCTTCTTCTTTCCCCCGGGGAGCGATTTTACGATGGAGAATTGGCAGGTGCCCAAGGCGCTGGATACCGAATCGTTTGAGTTGGTCGAAGAAAGCGATACCGCCATGTATCTGGCCCGCAATTTCTCGCTGACCAATTATGCGGGGACGACATTCGAGATGAAAGTAAGGCGGAGCATCCATTTGCTTGCTGCCTCACGAGTGGGGGATCGCTTTGGGATCACGCCCAATGACAAAGTGAAATTTGTGGCCTTTGAAAGTGACAATGTGCTGACGAACGCGGGCGAAAATGCTTGGACCGAGGAAACGGGCATGCCTTCGATCTGGATTTTGGGGATGTTTCAACCTTCTCCCCAAACCACGGTGGTGCTTCCGTACCGCTCATCAGGCGGGACAGATCCCGCTCAGTTGACGGATACTTACTTTGGGAAGGTGCCTGCCGACCGGATCAGGGTAGGGGAGAAGGCGATCTTCTTCAAAGCCGATGGGCAGCACCGCAGCAAAATTGGCTTGCCCCCCCGCACGGCCAAGCCCGTCGCTGGGGCCTGGGACAAGCGGAATCAGGTCTTGACCCTGGTGCGCTACACCATGAATCCTCGCCGCAGCCAATACGTCAATTCCCTCTGGGAGCAGCAAGCGGAGCCCTTTGCTGGCGATGTCGTCAACGCCTACAACGACGGCCCCCTCAAAGATGGCAGCCAAATGGGCCCTTTCTTCGAACTGGAGAGTTCCAGCCCCGCCGCCAATATGATTCCTGGTCAATTGACGATTCATACCCATACCACCCTCCACCTGATCGGCGACCGAGCGAGCCTGGATTTTTATGCCAAAGAAGTCTTGGGCGTAGGCTTGGAGGAAATAGAGCGGTGGTGAGGGAAGAGAGGCCAGATCGCTTAGCCAGATGGAGGGGGCTGATTTTCGGTTGAAAGGTAAAATCCGTAAACCGCAACATGTAAAACAGCGAATGAAAAATGGTAAAGTTTGTCTTGACAAGTAGCAGGCATGTGATTCATTCGATTTTCCTTTGCGTAGGCATGTGAGGTCAGACTGGTTGGAAGTAAGAAGTAACACTGGACTTTTTCCGGCAAATCAGGTTTTTCGGGACGGAGTCCCAAGCTACTTACTACTCGGTGCCATCGGCGCGCGTGAGGTGCCTAACGGGTCGAGCGAAGCGAGAGTCCGAAGTGAAACGGAGGACGGACCGAAGGGAACCCCAGCAGGGACCGACCCTGATTCTGCGATTGCGGAATCAGGGGCACGCCCAACTCAAGCTGAACTTCCGATTGGAGAGTCTGTCATTAGTCGTTGAGAAATCACCGGATTCTCACGAGTCTCTTCTCAGATCATTGATGAATGAGTCTTTGCCTGTTTTGGTATCCTCAAACCTCCAGAATAACCATCCATTGGTACTCGAAGAACCTAAAGCCCCTAACCTTTCTTTTGCCTTTCCGGCGGCGGCTGAAGGAGACAGGAATTCTCCATCAAATTCAATTTCTTGCGTATCTACATGGAAGATTGCTTCAATTTTTTGACCATAGTATAGACCAAAAACTTCTAAGGTGTTTGTAGATTCAATGAATTCCGCTTTTTCTTCTTGAGTCAAGTTGATCTTTCCCAATTCCGTAAGGGCTTCATTCAGAATGTTGCTAACCCAAGTTGACAACTTTTCGACTTCCTTTAATTCCCGCTAACTTAAGGTGTTGTTATGTGCGACTTTGCAGCGAAGGCCATATAGTTTTTGCCAATTGTCCTTTAACTCGGAGGGATCACAGGATACATACTGGGAGAAATAGCGTTCCCAGTTGGATTGAGGAACCCATTTTTTAAGATTTTCTAGCTTCAGATCATTGACGGATTCTGCATTTCGGATGACTCGGTATAGATTGCCAATGTTTCCACCGTTTTTGATTTTTTGGAACAGGAAATGAGCCAATTGGATGAAGTCGGTTTGGTAGAGATAGTTCCCATCTTCGGGGAGATGATTCCGTCTTTTTGTGGATGTTAGGACCCCATCAGGTACAAATTTCTGGGTCCAATCTACCCCGACCTTCGAAAACATAAATTTGGTGATCAGCTTTCGCATCAAATTCTCAACTTGATGGATGAGAGGATATGCTTGATTGGCGTAATGAAAGCTGACATCATCCCATAATTCTGTTGGTTCTTCCTTGGCGACTTTGCTCAGCAAATCTTTCACAATGTCCAAAAGGCGCTGAAAAGGAGAAATCAAAGAAAGGGATGGACAACAAATACCCAGGTGAAAGGAACGGTCTCCGTTTACCAATTCATCTGTCAGGACTTGATACTGATAGGATTGACCAAGAAAAATAAGCTTGTCTTTTTCTATTTCGATATCAGAACAAGCTTTTAACAAATGATTGAGAGATTCCGCTGGTTTGAGTAGAGGCTGTCGCTTATCTACTACCATCAAGTACTCCACCGTTAGAGATTCCATGCAATTCTTTTGAGAATGAGAGACGTAGATCCTTTCGTCCATGAGATCAAGGACTATTGGAAAAAGGGCGTTGGGAAGAAGGTATGAAATACGGTAGATTCACAAGTTATTAAGCCTTTCGGCCATAAAAAAGATCAGGCTTGGGAAAATAAACGTTTTTCTAGCTTGCTCGGGCCATCAGTTGTAAATAACGGACTGTCTCCTTGGAGAATATCTGAGAACCGGACCATACAGTTGTGGTAGACTCGAGAAACCGCATTCCGCTCAACGGCCTGGAAGACCGTTGTACGGGTGTACGTCAGATGTCACCAGAAAAAGCATATCCCAGTAGATGGCAGTCGCGATGCGCCTGCTTTTTCCTGTGAGGCATCTGTTTCTACCAAGCGGCGAATCGCTCTGCGCTTCGTTTTTTTGAGAGTTGGTTCGGCATACTTCTGCTGT
>JBCCCJ010000284.1:0-6715 GCA_039033615.1 Bacteroidota bacterium | reverse complement strand
TGGGGTCCATCAGAACAGCAGCATCACCAGTTTGGCCTTTTACCTATTGGCTCAAGGCGGCTCACAAAATGGAGGCATCGTAGTTCCCGCCATCGGTATTGACAAGGCTGCTAAAATTGCTTTTCGGGCTTTGCGCTATTACTTACAAAATCAATCGGGCTTTGTGGATGCCCGAAACGCTTGGATTCAAGCTGCTACGGACCTATATGGAAGCTGCTCCGTGGAAGAGTTTGCCTGTCGGCGGACCTGGGCCGCTGTGGGAGTAGGCAGTTCTCCAGCGACTCACTGTGTAGAGATAGAGGGGCCTACGACTGTTTGTTACAGTGGATATGGTAGCCCTAGTTTCACTGCCAAATCGGTAGCCGGAGCCTCTTTTACCTGGCTCATTCCCAGCGGTTGGACCGTTCAATATTCTGGCAGCGGCAATCAGACCGTACAGGTAACCAATATCGCGAATTGGGCGGCTAGCAATGCGACCTTGTCGGTGAGTAGTTTCTGGAATTCCTCCACCTCAGGAGACGCCCATTCGGTGCAAGTTATCAATTGCTTTGGCTACCGATCTACCAAACCTGAGCAACATCCGCCTCTTTTCTACCCCCAACCAGCTAAGGAACAACTCAACTTTCAACTCGCTCCCGAGGAGTTTCCCCTTGCGATCCAAATCACCGACCTGATGGGACGAAGCCTGATGCAAGGAGAAGTCTCACAACCAACAGCAACCTATTCCCTTCATTCTTTAGCCTCGGGTCTGTACCTCTGCCGCATCCGTACCCATTCAGGCAAATCCTTTCTCCGACACCTCCAAATTCAGCACTGATATGAGACACATTTGTCTGTTGTGCTTGGGAGTGTTGGTCAACTCCCTGGCCTTCTCACAACCCAAAAACCGCCTCTCTGTGGGATACCACCAGGGCTTCATCGTCGAGCGTAATGACTGGTCGGATCTTGGCCTGCAGGTAGCGCTGGAACGTCAACTCAGCCCCCGCTGGTCGGTAAGCGCTCATTGGGCCATAGAGGACTATTGTCGCTGCGACCTAGCGCCCTATCGTTTCCATCCAAGATATCGAAAGTGGGGCCTGACGTTTATTCCAGAGCAATCGAGTTCTTCCCTTTCTGAACCAGCCTTTAGTCGGTTTTTCTACTGGAGTCTCATGGGGAACTATCAGTGGAAGCTAGGGGATCATCCTAGTTACCTTTTCGGGAGTTTGGGTCTCACCTATCGAACGGGGACTGAAGAATATTTTCGTTTTAGAAGCTCTTTCGAGTTGATATTCAATGGTCAGTTCTCTCACGATTGGGCCATCCCCATTCGGCTAGCTTATCGTTATGATCCAACGCATCGGTGGTGGGGGGTTACTACCTTTGTGTTGTATCAAGGCTATTTTCAGTACGAAAGCTCAATTGATTTGGGCAATAATCCTCTGAATGTGATGCAGGCTGGAGTGACCTTTGATGTTCGGTTGGGGAGAAGAGAGAGGTTGGAACGGTAGGGCATCTGAACTCACCCCACCCTTTTTTGAAGAGAGGGGCGTTGTCATAGACAAGCAAGTAGGTCCAGGGCATGCCCTGGACCTACCTTACCTCCAAATCCAGCACTGATATGAGACTTATTTGTCTGCTATACTTGGGAGTGACGGTTAGTTCGCTTGCCATCTCCCAACCCAAAAACCGCCTCTCTGTGGGCTATCAGCAGGGCTATATCGTAGAACGCAATGACTGGTCGGATCTTGGCCTGCAAGTGGGACTGGAACATCAACTCAGTCCTCGTTGGTCGGTAAGTGCCAGTTGGGCGATGGAGGACTATTGCCGCTGTGATTTGGCTTCTTATTTCTTCCATCCAAGATATAGGAAATGGGACTTGACCTTTATCCCAGAGCAATCGAGTTCTTCCCTTTCTGAACCAGCCTTCAGCCGATTTTTCTATTGGAGTCTCATGGGGAACTATCAGTGGAAGCTAGGGGATCATCCTGGTTACCTGCTTGGGAGTCTAGGAGTTACCCATAGAACTGGTTTTGAAGATTATTATCTGGCTTTTACTTGGGAGTTTGTTTTCGATGTTCAGTGGTCCCAAGATTGGGCCATCCCCATTCGGCTGGCCTATCGATATGATCCGCCCCATCGGTGGTGGGGATTCACGGCCTTTGTGTTGTATCAGGGCTATTTTCAGTACGAAAGCTCAATTGATTTGGGGAATAATCCCATGAATGTGATGCAGGCGGGGATTAGCTTTGATGTTCGGCTGGGGAGAAAGGAAAGATTGGAGCGGTAGAAGCATCTGAACTCACCCCAACCCCTCTCTTGCGAAGAGAGGGGCGTTGCCATAGGCAAGCAAGCATGAGTTGTCAGCGACAAGCGGGTCGTTTTCCTTCGAGAGGGAAAACGGGGCAGTGCGGGAAAGGGTTCAGGGGCTACAGGGGATTTCTCCTAGCGTCGAAATGACAGCTGACTGGCTGAAAAAACCTTTTCAAGGACGATCCCGCATCTCGCCTCCTACAGCGTCAGCAGTCCCGCCTCATCTCAAGGGAAAACCGGGGCGGGAAAGGGCACAAAACATTAACCCCCGCCATCTTGCGATGACGGGGGTTTCTATATCAGCTAACCAAAGTGTCTGGCTTACTTGTCGTCGACTTCTTCGAACTCGACGTCAGTAACTTCTGCTTCGGTTTCGGCTTCTTGTCCGTTGGCTTCAGGTCCAGCAGCATCTGCTCCTTCAGGGCCTTGCTGTTGGTATAGCTCGGTAGAAGCAGTCTGCCAGGCTTGGTTCAAAGCAGCAGTAGCCGCTTCGATGTTGCCAAAATCCTTGGTTTTGTGCGCTTCTTTCAATTCTGCCAACGCACCTTCGATCGCGGTTTTGTTGCCTTCAGAAAGCTTTTCGCCTAGCTCTTTCATCTGCTTCTCGGTGCTGAAGATCAGCGCATCGGCGGCGTTGAGCTTTTCTACTTCCTCTTTGAGTTTAGCATCTGCTTCCTCATTCTCCTTCGCTTCCTGCTTCATGCGCTGAATTTCATCATCGCTCAAGCCGGTAGAGGCTTCGATGCGGATTTTCTGCTCTTTGCCAGTGGCTTTGTCGCGCGCGCTGACATTCAGGATGCCGTTGGCGTCGATGTCAAAGGCCACTTCGACCTGGGGAATGCCACGCGGGGCCGGAGGAATGCCATCGAGGTGAAACTTGCCCAAGGAGCGGTTGTCCGCGGCCATGGGGCGTTCGCCTTGTAGCACGTTGATTTCTACCGAGGTCTGAGAATCAGAAGCGGTAGAGAAAATCTCTGACTTCTGAGTCGGGATGGTGGTGTTGGCATCGATCAGTTTGGTGAACACGCCACCCATGGTTTCGATTCCGAGGGAAAGCGGGGTTACATCCAGCAACAACACCCCTTTCACATCACCGGAGAGTACCCCACCTTGAATCGCAGCACCGATGGCTACTACTTCATCAGGGTTTACACTTCGGTTGGGCTCGCGTTTGAAGAACTCCTGGACAATTTCCTGTACTTTAGGAATCCGGGTAGATCCTCCCACCAGGATGACCTCGTCGATGTCATCTACGGTTAGTTTTGCCGCTTTCAAGGCATCGCGACAAGGCGTCAGACAGCGCTCGAACAATTTGTCCGCCAACTGCTCAAATTTCGCCCGGGTCAGGGTGCGCTCCATGTGCTTGGGACCTTCTGCGTCCATCGACAGGTAGGGCAGATTGATCTCGGTCTGACTGGTAGAAGACAGTTCTACTTTGGCGGTTTCCGCCGCTTCTTTCAGGCGCTGTAGCGCTTTGGGATCTTTTTTGACGTTGATGCCGGTGTCGCTTTTGAATTCAGCGGCCAACCAGTCAATGATCACCTGATCAAAATTATCCCCTCCAAGGAAGGTATCTCCATTGGTAGAAAGCACTTCAAAAACGCCATCTCCCAATTCCAGGATCGAAATATCAAAAGTACCTCCACCCAAGTCAAACACGGCAATCTTGGCGTTGGTGTCTTGCTTGTCCAACCCATACGCCAAGGCAGCGGCGGTAGGCTCATTGATGATCCGACGTACCGTCAGACCAGCTACTTCTCCAGCCTCTTTGGTCGCATTACGCTGGGAGTCATTGAAGTACGCAGGAACGGTGATCACCGCTTCTTTGACTTCGTATCCCAAATAGTCTTCAGCCGTTTTCTTCATCTTTTTCAAGATCATGGCTGAAATTTCCTGGGGGGTAAAGGTGCGATCCCCGATTTTGGCTGCTGCCAGACCATTGCGTCCGCTGGTCACTTCATACGCAACCTCATCAGCGATTTTCTTGGTTTCGGCATAGGTCTGCCCCATGAATCGCTTGATCGAGCGAATGGTCTTCAACGGATTGGCCAATGCCTGCCGCTTTGCCTGTTCCCCCACGATCCATGCATCATCTTTGCTCTTGGCTACTACAGAAGGCGTGGTCCGCTTTCCTTCAGAGTTCACAATCACCACAGGTTCGTTCCCCTCCATGACCGACACACAGGAATTGGTCGTTCCTAAGTCTATTCCAATAATCTTACTCATTTGGCTTGCTGATTGATTGTTGTACGTTGGTTAGTAGATGATTCTATTCAATATCGACTGCCTTGCCATCCTCAGCAGGAGCGGCAGAGGGTCGCTGGAGTCGTACGGTCAACACACCTGCGTCAAATTTGGCTTTCACTTTCTCCAATTCGACATCCACAGGTAATTCAAAGGTGCGCAGAAAACTCCCGTAGCTGCGGTTTTGCCGATCGTATTTGGCTTCCGAAGCATATTCAGGAGGATATTTGGTTCCTTTGATGGTCAGGGTTCCTTCGTAGATCTGGATCTGAACATCTTCTTTTTTCACACCGGGCAATTCCAACTCCACTAGGTATTCTCCCTGGTAACTGTATACATCCGACCGACTTTTGATGCCCCCGTCGCCTTCTTCGGCACTGAAGGTGTCGTCAAAGAAGGTGCTTACTTTTTTGCCGAACTCACTGAAGCCATCCCGGATGTTACGGAATACTTCGTCTGGTTTGGAATCGTTACTCATGTTTGTGGTTTTGAACGGTGTTGCTGCGCAGTATCATCAATCCGGGTGCCATGCCAACCAATTCCGACATTCTCTGCCAAAATGACAGCAAGGCCAAGATCGGTGCGACAGAGTGAAAGGAATCCGACCGGAAATGCTGCCGTTTTTGCGGTCTTCTGCCGGGAAGAATCGAATTGCGGTTGCGCCCTCCTTTTCCGATAGTTGAAAAAAGCTGAAAATCATAGCTGAAAAAGCATTGGATAGCTACACCCTGGAGGCACACCACTGGACATTTCCCATGTTCCCTTATGCTTGCGATTTCCAAGTTTGGGGTCGCCTTCAGCGGGACTTACTTTCTTGCCGCCAAGAAAGTAAGCAAAGAAGCGCCGAAGCCCCATGCAACGCTCAATGCCGCCCCAGCACCTCGGGCTTCGTGGCCAACCCGCCTTTGTGGTGAAGGCCGCGCCAAGAATAGCAATTTGGACTTTTGTCCAGTGGTGTGTGTCGATCTTTTACTAGCGATGTAAAAGTCCACATTTGGACAGCCAATCGAATGTTCTACCCGGATGTATCAGTCGTATGCGGGCCAAAGGAAACCAGCATCAAAGATCCCAGAGCCATCATCAATCCGATTCTGGTCCTCGAAGTGCTCTCCGAATCTACTCGCGACCTGGATTATGGGAGTAAAGTTCTCACCTACCGTCAATTGGCCAGTTTGCAGGGATATGTCTTGGCCGACCAGGATGCGGCGAGGGTAGATGTCTATTCCCGCACCCGAGAGGGCTGGACGCTGCGGTCCTTCGACGGCTGGGATTCTGTGGTAGAGTTGCCTCATTTGGGGGGCACCATCGCCATGTCAGATATCTATCGGATGGTGGAAGGCGTTGATCCCAACAGCCCGACTGCCCCAACAACCTAATTTTCTAGCTCGCTATTCCTTCCCACTCCGGGCGGGCATCTGCTACGCCCCGGCCAGCGGCAACACTGTGGAGGAAATTGATGCGAAGTTGCTGCCCATCAAATTGTAAGCGCCAAATGTCTGAATGAGCGGTTTCTACGTACCTGAGATGAATCTGTAGGACGCCAGGGCTTTCCCAATGCCCCTGCACCGCAAAAGCGCTGCTGACTGCGGTTCGATCTGAACCACTTCCCAAATGATCGGTTGACAGCCCTTCGTGTAACTTCCATTCTCCTTCTCCAATCGCAAGGGTAGTATCTCGCCCTGCTTTTTCAAACGTGAGGCTCAACCCGGTCTCTCCAGAATTCAATTCCACCGCAGAAAAAGCGGTCGTGTCTCCTTTCGAAGCAAAACGAACCCCAAAAATACCAGGTAGTGCATACGTCTGCTCGCTACTTTGCGGCAATGGCAGTGCCAGGTCAGCCAGGGCGTTGCTCAATTCTGACTGGTCTTCCTCGACCTCCGGCAATGCTTGGGGTTCGTTCAAATGGGGCAATAGGTACTTCCACACCAAATCCATCGAAGCCTGCATATCAAAGCTCTCACTGGTGATGGCGATGACGGCATCTTGCTCTGGCAACACCATGCAATACTGCCCAAAGGCTCCATCTCCGCGATAGCCAGCGGTTTTGTTGATCCAAAACTGATATCCATAGCCTTGCGACCAGTCATGATCCCCCTCCTGCGAGTCGGTCTGTTTGCGAGTGGCCTCCACTACCCATTCCTTGGGGATGAGCTGCTGTTCTCCCCAGGCCCCTCCTTGC
>JBCCCJ010000283.1:0-6718 GCA_039033615.1 Bacteroidota bacterium | reverse complement strand
TTGAAGCGGCAAAGAAACGAGCGGCATCACACATGGCAGGGGGCAGCGCACCTGAAAAAGCGGCTCCTGTAGCTGTGACTGCACCTGTAGAAGTTAGTACTGCTAGCGTGAAACCACCGCTTTCACTCAAGGCAAAGGGGTAGATGTGATCATCGACTTCATCGCAGCTCCCTATTTTCAGTCCAATCTGGATCTGTTGGCTCCAGATGGTCGCTTGGTGCTATTGGCCCTGCTGGGAGGCACCATGCCCGAGAATGGCATCAATCTCGCCGCGGTATTGCGCAAGCGGCTGAAAATCATCGGCTCCACGCTGAGAGCTCGGAGTTTGGCCTACAAAATTGAGCTGAGCAAGGCGTTGAAAGAATTTGCCTGGGATGGGTTTGGACAAGGCCGCCTGCAGCCCGTGATCGACCGATTCATGCCTTGGGAAGAGATCAGTGAGGCGCACCGGATCATGGAAGCCAATCAGAATGCGGGCAAAATTGTGCTGACGGTGGGATGAGTGCGGGGGCAAAGAGGGAGAGAACCTAGAGCCATCTAACTGGTAGGATTTTCGTAAGTTCAAAGGAAAAATCGAATAGATGCAATACCGAAAACACATCCGCTTCGATTGGGCCATTAAGCGATTGCTAAGACAGAAAGCCAATTTTGGGATTCTGGAAGGCTTCTTGAGTGAACTGCTCAATGAGGACATCCACATCTTGGAGATCCTGGAAAGTGAGAGCAATCAGGCAACCGAGCAAGACAAATACAACCGCGTCGACATCTTGGTGAAAGATCAGAAGGGGGAGTTGATCATCATCGAAATCCAAAATTCTTATGCCCTCGATTACTTCTTGAGGATTCTCTACGGGATCTCCAAGGCAATTGTAGAACACATAAAGGAGGGGGATACGTATGCCAAGGTCAAAAAAGTCATCTCGGTCAACATCGTCTATTTTGAATTGGGGCAAGGGGAGGATTACCTCTATCGCGGCACCACCAACTTTATCGGTATCCATGATCAGCAGCCTCTCCAATTAACTGCCGCTCAGAGAAATCTGTTTCAGAAAGAGCAAATCGCAGAAGTATATCCTGAGATCTATTTGATCAAAGTCAATAAATTCGATGACAATGCGAAGAATACCTTAGATGAATGGATTTACTTCCTGAAAAATAGCGAGATCAAACAAGAATTTTCGGCCAAAGGAATCAAAGAAGCCGACCAAGTGCTGAAGCGGGCGAATATGTCCGAGACAGAGCGGAGAGAATACCAAAGCTTCGTGGAAGTTTTGTCTGATCGAGCGAGCATTGCCATGACCATTGAATTTGAGTCCAAGTTACTAGCAGAGAAAATCGCAGAAGAGGCCGTCGAAAAAGCGGTAGAAGAGGCGGTTGAGAAAGCGGTAGAAGAAGCCGTCGAAAAAGCGGTAGAGGAGGCAGTGGAGAAAGCGGTCGATGAAGCGGTTGAGGAAACGGTGCAATCAGCCATTGAGCGGATGCTGAAAAATACGGATCTGTCTATGGAGCAAATCGCGGAGATCCAAGGCGTCTCGTTTGAATTGGTTGCCCAGATCAAGGCAAAACTTTCTTGATCCATCTAGCGCCATAGCAACCTAACGTGAGTTTTGGATAATATCCTTTGATAGTCAGGGCTTTATCCACCCCCAACCCCCGCCAGCGGGGGACAATCTCCCCCTTTGGAGGTGGCGTAGGGGGAGGAAGTTGCTCATTAACAAATAGTTATCGCTTCTCTTAAACAAAACTCACGTTAACATACGTCAGCGACCCAACCAATTCCGCGGCGTGGTTGGGTCGCGGCTTCGATGGGATCCAGAGGCGTTTGCGACTGGACGTTGTCCATGATTTCCTGCACTACTTCTGGATTCAACAGGGTACTCGTATCTCCCAAATTGGAGGTGTCGTGGGAGGCGATCTTGCGGAGAATCCGTCGCATGATCTTGCCACTCCGAGTTTTGGGCAGACCAGAAGTGAACTGCACCTTGTCCAATTTGGCAATCGGCCCAATTTTCTCCGTGATCAATTGGTTGATTTCCTTTCGGAGGTTGGTTTGATCCCGGCTTTCTCCAGTCTGTTTCAGGATTACGTAGCCATAGAGGGCATTGCCCTTGATGTCGTGTGGAAAGCCAACGATGGCACTCTCGGCCACGGCGGGATGCTCATTGATGGCGTCCTCAATGGGGGCGGTCCCGAGGTTGTGGCCAGAAACGATGATGACATCATCGACCCGACCCGTGATCCGGTAATAGCCAGTTTGGTCGCGCAAGGCACCGTCTCCCGTGAAGTATTTGTCTTCATAGGCGGAGAAATAGGTGTCTTTGTAGCGTTGGTGATTGCCCCAGATGGTCCTGGCCATGGATGGCCAGGGGAATTTGATGCACAATCTGCCGTGAGCGGGATTTCCGTTGATCTCCTGACCATGCTCATCCATCAAACAGGGCTGAATGCCAGGCATAGGGAGCGTGGCAAAGGTCGGGATTGTGGGGGTGGAGAAGGGAATGGGGGAGATCATCATGCCTCCGGTCTCGGTTTGCCACCAAGTATCTACGATGGGGCATTGGCCCTTCCCGATGTTGTCATTGTACCAATGCCAGGCTTCTTCATTGATGGGTTCCCCTACCGTACCGAGAATTTTGAGGGAAGAGAGGTCATATTTTTCTACAAAATCCAATGGCTCTTTGGCGAGGGCACGGATGGCGGTAGGTGCCGTGTAGAATTGGGCGACCTTGTGTTTCTCAATGATTTCCCAGAATCGGCCCCAATCGGGATAGGTAGGAACCCCTTCGAACATCAAAGTTGTGGCACCATTCGCAAGCGGTCCATAGACGATGTAGCTATGACCCGTGATCCAACCAATGTCCGCAGAACACCAATAGACGTCTCCCTGACGGTATTGAAAGACATTTTTGAAGGTATAGGCGGTATAGACCATATAACCTCCGCTGGTATGCACCATGCCCTTGGGTTTGCCGGTAGAGCCGGAAGTGTAGAGGACAAAGAGGGGATCTTCTGCATCCATGATCTCCGCTTCACAATTCGGATCTGCTCCATCGAGCAGGGGCTGTAGCCAATGATCTCTGCCTTCCACCAATTGGATGTCCGAGTTGATCCGTTGGGCAACCAGGACCGAATGAACCCCCTGACAAGACTCCAGCGCTTCATCGACAATGCTTTTGAGGTCAATGGTTTTGGTGCCGCGATAAGACCCATCGCTGGTGATGACCATCTTACAATCCGAATCATTGATTCGGGTAGAAAGGGCGGTCGCGGAGAATCCCGCAAAGACCACGGAGTGGATGGCGCCAATCCGGGCACAGGCCAGGAGAGAAACCGCCAATTCTGGGATCATCGGTAGGTAAATGCAGACCCGATCGCCTTTGCCGATGCCTTGGGCTTTCAACACACTGGCGAAGCGACAGACTCGCTCGTGTAGCTCCCGATAGCTGATGTGGAGCGCCTCTTCCGCAGGATCATTCGCCTCAAAAATGATGGCAGTCTGATCTCCTTTAGCCGTCAAATGACGATCCAGACAGTTCTCCGTGATGTTCAGCTGAGCTCCCTTGAACCAGGAAACTTCCGGTTTGTCAAAATTCCATTCCAGTACTTTGTCCCAGCGTTTCCGCCAGATGAAGTGCTCTTCGGCCATTTCTTCCCAAAAGGTCTCGGGATCACGAACAGATTTGCGATAGACCTGAAAATACTCTTCCAGGCTTTTTATGTGGTAGTTGCTCATGGGGGAGAAATTAGATGTTTTTTCAGATGGAACTCAAAGTAGCATTCTCTGTGTTTCTGTAGAAAGAGGTAAGGCAAAATCAATCTCAATGCACGGGAGGCGGTGGCACTTCTTCGTCCTCACTGCTAGGGATGCGAATGTTCTCCACAATTTCCTGGACGGCAGCAGGAGGCGCCGGAGTCATTCGGGAAACCACCATGGCCACGGTTACATTCAAGGCCATGGCGACGGTACCAAATCCTTCGGGAGAAGTGCCAAACCACCATTCACTGGCAGGTCTATGATCCCAACCGGGCAAGCCAGTCTTGTACCGAATCATGTAAAAGAGCATCAACGTAATCCCAACAATCATACCTGAAACGGCTCCTTGTCGATTCATTCGTTTGTCAAAAATCCCCAGAATGATGGCGGGAAAGAAAGATGCTGCTGCCAAGCCAAAGGCCAAGGCAACCACCGCTGCCACAAAGCCAGGATTATAGATGCCAAATAGACCTGCAATGATAATGGCAAACAAAATGGCAATTCGGGCCGCCATCAATTCTCCTTTTTCGGAGATGTCTGGTTTGATTTGCATCTTGATCAGATCGCGAGAAATAGAAGTCGAGATCACCAGCAACAAACCAGCAGCCGTGGACAAGGCCGCAGCCAGTCCCCCAGCAGCTACCAGCGCAATCACCCAATTGGGGAGATTGGCGATTTCAGGATTCGCCAATACCATGATATCCCGGTCCACATACAATTCGTTGGCCTGGTCGGGATCTGCGTTGGAGATCAAGCGCTCGCCGTGTTTCCCCCGCTGATCCTTGATGAAAACTGGTTTTTTATCTAGCAGGGCATTGCCAGCGACGTACTGAATTTTTCCATCGTCATTTTTGTCGCTCCAGGCGATTAAATCGGTATCCTCCCAGTTCTTCAACCAATCAGGAGTGGCAGCATACTCGGTATCGCCCACGGTTTCAATGAGGTTGGTGCGAGCAAAAACTGCGACCGCAGGAGCCGTGGTGTATAAAATTGCGATGAACAATAAGGCATAGCCAGCAGATTTTCGGGCATCCTTGACCTTGGGAACCGTGAAAAAGCGCACAATTACGTGAGGCAAGCCAGCCGTCCCCACCATCAAAGCCATGGTGATCGCAAATACATCCCAGGTCGATTTGCTCCCGGTGGTGTATTCCTTGAAGCCCAATTGGGTATGGAGTTCATCCAGCTTTTGTAGCAAATAGGTGCCATCTTCTACCTTGCCTCCCATGCCGATTTGGGGAATGGGGTTTCCAGTCATTTGGATGGAGATGAAAATGGCAGGCACCATAAAGGCAAAAATCAGCACGCAATATTGGGCAACCTGCGTATAGGTGATGCCCTTCATGCCACCGAGGAAGGCAAAGACCAGCACCACCGCCATCCCGATGATCACTCCCCAGGTGATGTCCACTTGGAGGAATTGGGAGAAGACAATGCCCACGCCCCGCATTTGTCCGGCGACATAGGTGAAGGAGACGATCAAGGCACAGATGACCGCAACTGTTCGCGCCGTATTCGAATAGTATCGGTCCCCGATGAAATCAGGGACGGTAAACTTGCCAAATTTTCGGAGGTAAGGAGCCAGCAAAAGGGCCAATAATACGTATCCGCCCGTCCAGCCCATCAGGTATACCGATCCGTCATAGCCGGAGAAAGAGATGAGGCCCGCCATTGAGATGAAGGAAGCCGCACTCATCCAGTCAGCAGCTGTGGCCATGGCATTTGCGAGGGGAGAAACTCCGCCGCCCGCCACGTAAAATTCTTTGGTAGACCCCGCTCGCGCCCAAATGGCGATGCCGAAATAGATCGCAAAGGTCAGGCCCACCAAGATCCAGGTCCAGAGTTGAACACTCATAATTGTACAGGTTGGGTGATTGGGAGAGAAATCATTCGTCGTAGCCGTATTTCTTGTCCAACTGATTCATCAAGCGGACATACACGAAAATCAGGACCACGAAGACGTAGATGGACCCTTGTTGGGCGAACCAGAAGCCTAGTTTGAAGCCGCCGAGTTGGATGCTGTTCAAGGCATCGCAAAAGAGGATGCCGCACCCAAAGGAGACCACAAACCAGATCGCAAGCAGAATGAACAAATATCGGAGGTTCTCTCGCCAATAAGCTTTGGCTTGGGTTGGGGATTTCATGCAGATGGGGTTAGATGGTCAGATTAGGAGTCAGGAAAAGAAGCAAGCGATCAGGGGGCTAGCCAGACCTATGCCGGGCTAACTGGTGGCTTGTCCTCTCGAAAGGGGGGACGGAATATCTGACAGAAGTGGGGCGGAGGGCTCCGGGAGGAGTAGTAAGTCGTAGCATAGAAAAAGAGTTCTATGCGAATATATCAAAATCGCGTAAAGTCCCGAGGGCTCAGAGGGGGATGGGAAATCAATTTTTTGTCTGAATGGGGCTAATTTATCCCAAATGAGCAAGGGGAGAAGAGATTTCAGTGCGGAGACGGGACGAGTAGGAATCTCTGTTTCTCTATTGGATAGAATGGGAGTGCGCAGGACCTGGCCGCACAGGTCCTTGGCGCGGTGGAGAAATAGGAGCAGGATAGCGCACCACATCCTCCGGCAAGGCCCATGATTGTCGCAGCACTTCTTCTACCTTACTGACCTCAAAGATGACTCCGGTCCATTCAGGGGCAAATTCATACCTCCAGGAAGAACTGCCCGAAAACGACTCTGGCTCAGGCATCCCGCAAATGACGATGGATTGATGGGAAAAATGCAAGACCATCGCCCCCAATTCCTGCCTCGCTGAAGGAAGGTGTCGGGTTTCTACACGGAGTAGGCGCTGTTGGGTAAGCTTCTGCCAGTTTTGGGTGTCAAGGACAGCCTGAAAAGTAACGTATGGATCTTCCCAGCGTGGATCTTGCTTTCCATAGGTTGCGATAAATTCTGGCTCCTCTTTACCTTCTTCCTCCCATTCCCAGCTCAGCCAGTGTCCATCCTCTAGTTGGAGAAT
>JBCCCJ010000282.1:0-6720 GCA_039033615.1 Bacteroidota bacterium | reverse complement strand
CTCAATCCCTATTTCAACCCCTCGGGGGATGATGATGGATTTGGGTACTATGCCTCAGATACCATCGACCTTTACAAAGGTGCCGGCATTTCCTTTCGGTTGAGTCCGGGTCATGCAGAATCTGAGACCGCCGTCACCTGGACGGTGTGGGTGGATTGGAATCAAGATGGCAGTTTCATCAGTCATCCAGACGAAAAATTGCTCATCAACCTCAACGAGACAGGGGACGCCATAGAAACGGTTTTTCTCCCGGCTTCTCTGCCCAATGGCGTATTTCGGATGCGGATTCAGATGAAACAAGGAGGTGCTTCTTTGCCTTGTGATGTATTTCCACGGGGGGAAGTAGAAGACTATTCCCTGCGCATCCTAGGCCTTGTGGGTGCCGATCAGCCCTTATCAGCAGGCACTTTTCAGCTCTTCCCCAATCCCGGCGAAGGGCTGTTCAGGCTGACGAGCGATCAAATGCCCCTAGGCCCGGCACAGCTCCAGGTATTCGATATGCAAGGTCGGCTGTTGTGGGGGGAACAGGCAAACATCACAAACCAAGCCTGGCAAACCCACCTGGATTTGCGCAGTCATCCGCAGGGGGTATATTTGCTGCGAGTCCAAACCGATTCCGGGATTTGGCAGCAGAAACTGATCCATCATTGAGCTTATGATTGTCCGCATCGTTCGCATGGAATTTCGCCCGGAAGCAGTGGCGGAATTCCATGCCATCTTTGAAGCAAGCAAATCTCACATTCGAAGCTTTCCTGGCTGCACCCACCTCGAATTGCACCAAGATGCTCAGTTTCCAAACGTGCGCTGGACCTACAGCCATTGGGAAGCCCAGGATCGCTTGGACGCCTATCGGCAGAGTGAATTGTTCGGTCAGGTTTGGCCGCAGACCAAAGCTCTTTTTGCGGCCAAGCCTCAGGCTTTTTCGCTTGTTCTGATGGAGACAGTTTCGGGAGAGAGCTTACATCAGGGGTAAAACGAAAGAATGCAGCAAGCATTCAGTTTATTGATTGCGAGGATCTTAGTTGTTTGCTGGAAATGATTTTTTCCAGTATGGAGCGGAAATTGGAACTTCGTCAATTGTTCAAATGTGAGGACTGGGAACAGGAAAATGCGATCTTTTTGGGTCGATTGTTTCTGTTTTTGGGAGGCGTGGGTCTGGTGTTGTTTCGAATGTTGCATGATTCTGTAGAGCCAGGTACCAATGACAGTTTTCTGGATCGGATCCTATTTACCGGAGCCTACTGGGTCATCATCGGTCTCAGCTTTCTCCCGCCTTTCAAAGAAAACCTGCGGTGGTTCATCCTGATCGTGGACCTCATTCTCTTACTCATTTTCCCTGCCCATGCCATCTGGGCATTTGCAGTTAGTGGGTATTCTTACTACTATCTGGTCATTGTCATTGTGGTCATTCTGGTGCTCTATTTACCAACCAGAAACCGATCCCAGATCTGGGGATTCTTCAGCAACATCCTCCTACTGACCTCACTGGCCATGATGATCTTGCCCCCAGAAAATTCTGGGTTGGGGGTTTTCATTTTCGCTACCGTTTTGATGGTGGGCCTGGTCGGAGCCCTAGCAAATGATGTAAGAATTCAACAGGTCCTCAACCTGGAGAAAGCCAAAGCCGCCAAAATCGCCAGTGAATCTACCTTGCGCTCCCTCATCACGAGTAGCCAAGATTTGATCTGGTCCATGACCCCAGAATTACGTCTCCAAGAATTCAATGAAGCCTTTGATGAGTTCACGCAAAAATTCTTGAACCGAAGCTTCTCGAAGCATGATCCCATTTACCCCCTGTTGGTAGCCCTGAATTGGCAAACCCTGTCCGACGAGGTATTTCAACAAGTGCTCATGGGAGAGCCATTTTCCTCGGAAGTCCACCTCCCGCCCCCTTTTTCGGATACCTATCTCCAGGTTTCGTTGTACCCCATTAGGCAAGGAGACGAAATTACGGGCATTTCGGGCTTTGCCAGAGATCTTTCCCTCCAAAAGAAAAACCAGGACCTACTCAAAGGCTTGATGGCCAATTCGCTTTCCGGCATCATGAGTCTAAAGTCTCTCCGCAATGAAAAGGGAGAAATCATAGATTTTACCTGGACCTCCATCAATGAGGCTGCCACGAAAATCATCCCTTTCCTCGACCAGGACATCCTCGGAAAAACCAGCACGGAGGTGGTCCCGGATTCTGAGGGTTGGTCTTTGGTAGAATTGTCCAAATGGGTTGTGGAAAGCGGCAAACCCGTCGAGCAAGAATTTTTCGTTGATTCTCCTACCCTCAAAAAGCGTTGGTTTCATTTGTCCATCGTCAAACTCAAAGACGGGGTAGCCATCACCTTCATGGACATCACCAAGCGGAAGGCCACCGAAGCAGAATACCAAAAGCTTTCCCTGGTGGCTTCCCACGCCAAGGATGCGATCATCATCACCAATTCCACAGGCAGGGTAGAATGGTGCAATCGGTCCTTTTCCCAATTGACTGGATATGAGTTGGAAGAATTGAAAGGCAGGAAACCGGGGCCAATTCTGCAAGGCAAAGACACCCATCCCGAAACAGTGAATCGAATTCGGGAACAACTCAAGGCGCGAGTCCCTTTCACCGAAGAAATTCTCAATTACCACAAAAACGGAGCGCCTTATTGGGCATCCATCAGTTTCAGCCCCGTTTTTGACAAGCAAGGTCGGCTCCGCAGATTCATTGCGATCAAATCTGACATCACCAAGCGCATTCAAGCCGAACAAGAACTCACCAGCGCCAAAGAAGCGGCCGAGTCAGCGGCAGTAGCCAAATCCCAATTCCTGGCCACCATGAGCCATGAGATTCGCACCCCCATGAATGCCGTGATCGGTCTCACAAGTTTACTGGTAGAATCTGAGTTGAGCAGGGAGCAGTCTGAGATGGTCGAAACGATTCGCTTCAGTGGGGAGAATTTGCTGACCATCATCAATGACATTCTCGATTTTTCGAAGATTGAAGCGGGCAAGCTGGAACTGGAGAGTCAGCCCTATGCCTTGCGAGATTCTCTCCTTACGGTCATTGACCTACTTTCTACCAGAAGTGCCAAGAAAGGCTTGTATTTGGATCTGAAAATAGACGAAGACCTGCCCCATTTTGTAGCATCCGATCCTACCCGACTTTCTCAAATTCTGATGAATCTCATCGGCAACGGGATCAAATTCACGGAGAATGGGGGGGTAACGCTCCGGGTGTCCATCGCTCCCAAAGAGTTTCAAGAGGCCACTCCCAAACAGCAAATCTTATTGTTTCAGGTGGTTGATACGGGAATTGGGATTCCACAGGAAAAACTCAATCGCCTATTTCAGACCTTTTCACAGGTCGATGCGTCCATCACCCGCAGATTTGGCGGAACGGGGCTCGGGCTCGCGATTTCTAAACGGCTGGTAGAATTGATGGGAGGGCAGATTTGGGTAAGCAGTCGAGAAGGTGCGGGGTCTCGCTTTTCCTTTACCCTGCCCATTGATCTTCCAGAGGAAGCGCAAACTTCGCGTACCTCCAGAGCAAAAGATTATAGCAGGCCGCTCAATACCGATCTGAAGGTGCTGATCGTGGAGGACAATGCCATCAATCAGAAAGTCGCGGCACGTAGTTTGAAAAAACTGGGGCTGGAAGCAGAAGTGGCAGGCAATGGCGAAGAAGCCCTTGATGCCTTGGAATTGGCGACCTATGATTTGATCTTCATGGACATGCAGATGCCCGTGATGGACGGGCTGACCGCCACCCGAGAGATTCGGCGGCGCTACCCCGATGATCCCAGACAACCCTTGATCATTGCGATGACGGCCAATGCCATGGCGGAAGATCGACAACGCTGCTTGGACGCTGGCATGAATGACTACATCAGCAAACCCATCCGGCTGGATGATATTCGCAACGCCCTCCAAGAATGGTTTGGGCAAGACCTCGTACTTTCTGAGGCTAGTTCGAAATAACTCAACCTTTTGCAAAAGCATGGGTCTTTGGGATATCTACACAATCGCTAACCCAATGATGTTATGCTTTTCTTGTTGCGCGCTTCTCTCCGCAGCCTGAGTGGGTTGCTCCTGGCTGCCAGCACTGGTTTTCTATTCCTGCATGCTCACCCCTCTACCAAGCTCGCCGACGGCAAGCCACTGAAAATGAGCGAGGCCGAAGCAACCGCCATGATCGGTCAGATCATCCGCAATGCAGAATCTTACCTGGGAACGCCCTATTTGTATGGGGGCACGAGTCGCCATGGCATTGACTGTTCAGCGCTGCTGATGAAAAGCTTTCGGGCGGCGGGCCTTCCGTTGCTTCGAACTTCTCGTCAACAAGCCACGCAAGGAAAACACATTCGGCAGAACGACCTGAAGCGGGGAGATTTGCTATTTTTTGGTAAACCTTCCTACATCTCCCATGTTGCGATGGTGACCAAGGTCCAGGGAGGCAGGGTTTACTTTATTCACGCTTCTAGCCGAAACAGGAAAGTCGCCTATGACCAGATGGACCGCTATTGGTACAACAAATATGTGACCGCGCGTCGCATGATCGAGGTATCGACCGCCTCAAGTTCAGCTTCTCCCCCAGCCTCCGAAGAGCCTGAGCTGGTATTCTCCTTCGAAACTTCCCCGCGCAGTTGTGGGTGTCCCAAACAAGATGGCTTCCACCAGCACGGCAGTTCCCTTTCTGGCAAATACCCAGTAGCTTCTCAGCGTCGCCTCACCTACCAAGACCTCAAAGGCATGGATCAATGGGAATTGCGCATCATGCGCAACGAAATTTTTGCGCGTAAGGGCTATCGCTTCCGCACCAACGCCATGATCCGATATTTTCAGGAACAGAACTGGTACCGCCAGTTGCCAAAGCTTTCCTCCAACAAAATGGTTAGATTGTCCGATATTGAGCAGGACAATGTGGCCTTCATTCGGAACATGGAATTGCATTAAGCTAGGTCTGATCCTGTGGATGGGCGGATGGGCTTGTCGCTCTGCCCCACCACCTGAACCCCCTCCACCGAATCCAGATCAGCGATTGGTTCGACTCGTTGAAGCCTATCCAGAAATCCTGATTGGCATTCGGAATGATAGCCTCTTGTGGTGCGACGGAAGCCTGCTTCCCTTTGATGAGCCCCGACCATTTGGTTCCTTTCAGGACATGCTCAATGAGGCTGATCTCCGGGCTCAGATGACTCAGCGATATCCTGTGGGAAAGGAGTATGCTTTGCCTCGCATCAATCAGGATCCAGGCAGGGTGCGGAATTCGGCATTTTTCAAAAAGATGTACGGGGCTACCAAAGAGGAAGTCGAAGCTTCTCTGGTGGAGGTTCGATGGTTGCCCAGTCGCGGAAATCAATCCTTGCGCGTCACCAGCGTCAATGGGGTGGCAGACAAACTGCACGCCATTTCTCTGGCACTGGACAGCCTGCCAGATAGTTTGCTCAGATTTGTGCAACCCCCGGTAGGTGGGACCTATGCCTGGAGACCCATCGCTGGCACGGATCGGCTCTCGATGCATAGCTTCGGGATGGCCATCGACATTGTGGTGGCCAATTCCCACTATTGGCGCTGGGACCATCCCGCTGAAGATCTCCCCATTCCCTACCAAAATCGGATTCCTTGGGCGATTGTCGAGATTTTCGAACGCTACGGTTTCATCTGGGGCGGCAAATGGTATCACTACGACACCATGCATTTTGAGTATCGGCCCGAATTATTTCCCAGAGGGACGAATTTTCATCCGTAAGTATTCCTAAAAAAGGAAATGCGATTTGCAAAAAATGCAAATCACTACCAAACCACACCATCATTTGGCATTTCTGTCAAGGATTCTCCCTATCAGCATCCTCCATTGTCATCTTTTCTTGAATCACTCGCCTGCTCCGCAAAAAGCCATTATCGGAGCTGGATGGACATATCTACCTTTGAAGTGTTCCAAACAAACATCCTTTCATTTAACCTTTATTCCCCTAATCAATTTCAATCATGAAACCTTTTTTCCCTACCCTCCTCCTGATCGTTTTGAGCGCCGCCTTTCTTCCTTCTTGTACTCAGGAAGCTCTCCAAGACCAAGAAGCACAACATCTGATCGGCACCTGGGAATTCCAACGAGCCGAGCTCCAAATGGATGGCACCGTACATGAACAATCAGAAGGAGAAGAAATCCTGACATTCAACGAGGATCATAGCTTTTCCATGGAGATCCAAGCGATCGGAACTGGCAGCATCAAAGTTACGGGTCAATGGTCTCTCGAAGACGATCGCCTGAGTTTGCTGTCGACCGACATCCAAGCAGTTGACGAAGATGAGCACACGGAGGTCTCTTTTGCCGAAACCCCTACCCCCGCTCTCATCCACATCCTCTCATTGGAGGAATCAGAGTTGGTAACCTTCGTAGAACACGCCCCCCTCGAAATCACCGAGCAGCGCTTTTACAGCCGCAAATAATTTCCCTTCCCTCCTCTCTGACTAACCGGAGAGGAGGTTTTTTTACGTTTTTCATTCCCTTCCTCATGAAACGAATCCTTTTTCTATCCTTTCTCATTGCCCTCTTGGGCTGCTTTACTGCCTGCGAACCGCTTACCTTAAATGAGACTCAATCAGCCCTCCTCGTCGGACATTGGCAGCAGACACAATCCGAGATCCTGGTCGATACCAGTCAATTTGTTGCATCGGTAGAGGGAGTCAGTTTTCAATTTTTCAGCGATAACACCTTTACCAACCTTGCTCAACCAGTGAATGGAGATG
>JBCCCJ010000281.1:0-6733 GCA_039033615.1 Bacteroidota bacterium | reverse complement strand
TTCAGAATTGAAGTCTTGAATCCCGGCCAGGGCCAATTCCAGATCTTTTTGCGCCTTGGCCAAAGAATCTGGATGCAGGGTAGAAGCCCAGGCATCATAGGCTCCTGAAAAGTGTTCTTTTTTTACCCCATACAGCGGGTACATGGCTTCATCCCAGTGCAATTCATTTTTTTGCGGGAAAAAATCCCAGACCCCCATTTTGGCTGCTTTAACCGCCAACTGAAAACGATCGTTGAGCATCTTTAGCCCTTCTTCGGTCTGGTGTTGTTGGGTAATGTCTTGAATCACCCCGATTAGTTTGACTACTTGTTGGTTGGCCAGGACGGGCTTTCCATTGACTCGCACCACCAAGGAAACCCTCTTTGCGTTTCGCAATCGACAAACGATGTCAAAGTCAACCTGCTCCCGAATGGCTCGTTCTAAGGCTTTCTCCAAAGTCTGCCTATCCTCTGGGTGATAGAATTCAATCGCTTTTTCTTTGTTGTGCCCGTACTCAAGCGGCACCCCATAAATCCGATATACTTCCTCTGTCCAAACGGTGTGACCAGTTGCGACATCTAGTTCCCAGCCCCCCGTCTTGGCGATTTTCTGGGTTTCTTTGAAGAGGTGTTCTCGCCTTTCAAAGTTCTCCTGTTCAATTTTTAGATGGGTAATGTCCCGCTGAATGGCCACCCAATGCGTAAACCAACCGCTTGCCTCGGCTATCGGCACAATGCTCAGGCTTACCCAGAAAGGCGTGCCATCTTTTGTATAATTGATCAATTCCGTCTCTATGGGTTCCCAATTTTCGAGGGCGTAGCGAATCTGGTCCAGCTTTTTTCGGTCGCTCAACGGGCCTTGGAGGATTCGAGGGGTCTTACCGATGATTTCATGCCGTTGGTAGCCCGTCATTTCTTCAAACGCCTGGTTCACTTCCACCACTTTCGGCCCACCTGATTTTGCGTCAATTGGTTCCGCCTCGGCAATCAAGATGACATCATTTGCCATCTCGATGATTTTCTCCAGCAACTGGAGACGGTTGCGGTCGGTCTCTTCTTGCTGTTCTTCTAAGGTGATGATATAAGTTGAAGGGCCTGTTGGATGGGGGGCACACGGAACCGCTTCTACCTGAAACGTTTGGGAACCAGCACTAGACCCAAAGGTGATTTCCTGACAAAATGCCTGCCCTGTTTGTAAGTTGGCGAGCAAGGAATCTCCCTGTTTTCCTTCAATGAAGCTTCTCAGATCATGTGGGGGGCTGGAATCTATCGGTATTGTCAGGCCCGATCTTTGCCAAAAGGCTTCATTTGCTTGCAGCATATCCCCTAATGCATCTACTAAGGCGAAGGGTCGAGACAATTGGTTGGCAATAGAAAAGAAGGAAGGTTCCATAAAGGAAGCGTTATGGCCAATGCCAATCACAACAGGGAGATATTCCTGAATCAATTGGGTATGCCTTTCAGGTTAACGTGTTGAATATAGGTCAGTTAGGGGCTTTTGTGGTATAGGTCATAGGGAGTAAATGTACGTTCCTTTTTACTCAAAGGCAGGACATTCTCTCCCAGTTTATTATGGGTTAGATGGAGGGAAAATGGTGCGCTCGCATCTAGGAAAAAATCGCCCCATTGTTTCCAAACCAGCCTGATTTCTCATAAATCAAGATTCGCAGGATCTGCTCGACAAAAGGATCTGATCGCTCGGACGCAGATCCGAACAATTCCTTACTTGATCTCTACATAGGCCAGATGGTGCCCAACTCAGTCCCGCCCTAAAGAGTGAATGGCACTTGCTGTCGGGTTACCGAAACACAATCGTCCCAAACTTCTCCGGTTGGTGAAAGCTCCCCTGCGTAGGGGACCAAGCCATGTATAGCAGCGGACTGGCATCGCGATTGATGCGGTAGAAGTTGATTTTCCAGGCGGCATCGGCCAGTTGATCCGGATGGAAATCGGCTGCAATCTCCGCGAAAGGAATCGCCACTTCTACCGTCCAGGATTGATCCTGATCTTTGCGTTTGTTGACCGTACCATCTACCTGCACCCCGGTTTGAATGGTCTTGAGATCGTACTTGATGGTGGCTGGGACGTCGATGTTCTTGGGGTCGGTGATGAAGCTATCGAAGAGGATGTTGTTAGGAGAGACTTCGAGTTCTACATAATCATTAGGGTTCTGATCCGTATCAATGAAAATCTCCACGGCCTCCTGTTTCCATAGGTATTCATCCCGCTTGGTGTAGGTGCTGTGGATGTCTTGATCCGGGCAGTGAAAGGCTACATAGAGGAATTCATCATCGTAGACCGCTTGTACGGAGGTAGCATAAGCTGGATCTTCTACAAATTCCAAGGTGTTGCTGTTCTTGAGGTAGATGCGAGGCGCAACTTGATAGGCTGTCTCATCCAGTTGCCCATCCATCTCCATAGCTTCGGTCGTCTTGACCGCTCGAATGGTAGGGGTATTGGTCCCCAACATCGGAAACATCCGCCGAATGTCCTCTTCACTGGGTTGGCGACCATATTCACACACCTGAAAGGCTTCTGCATGGCGTACCTCTGCGGCCACTTCCGGCCCATACCACTTCTCCAAAGAGGCTTTCATCGCAGAGTTGATAGACCCTTTCCGTTTCTCTGCCAACCATACTTTTCGCTCCTGCTCGTCCTTTGGAACCTGATCCAGAATATGGAGCGTCCAAGGCAGCCATTCGTAGAATTGGGATACATGGGCATCCAGCGCATCAATCTTCTGTTCAAAGACCGCATCAATGTTCACCGCAATTTCCGGCCGGAAAGGGGTCGGTTCTTGAAACCGATCATGGGAATAGAGAAACACTGGATTGTTCTCTAGCGGTGGAGTATCCGAAGCCACATTGGGCACAATCACCATATAGGCGGCATCTTGCACCACCAGACCCGTATTGCGGTGGTCGGGATGGTAGTCATTGGGCCGAGGGAGAATGACCACATCGGCTTGCCAGGATCGGATGCTGCGAATCACCTGCAAGCGCACCTCCAGCGAAGGGAGTAATTCTCCGTCGTGATTGTCCAGCACTTCATATTCCGTGATCCCCAGCCGCCTGGCGGATTCCTGTGCCTCCGCCCGCCTTCTTTTGGCCAAGGCTCCTCCTCCCATGCTCTGATGCCCCGCATCCCCATTCGTCAGCGACAAGAATTTCACCTGATGGCCCATCGCCGCCCACAAAGCCGCGGTCCCACCCGCATCAATGTCCGCATCATCTGGGTGCGCCCCAATCACGATGATGCGGAGGGGATCCTCCTGAGCGGTAAGCTGCAAAGTCCAACAACAAACAAGGGCGAGCAGTAGGGAGAGAGATTTCATCAGCGAGGGATTAGGAGTCCTTTTGGGAAGATAGGGAAGATTTTGGGAATCCTCATACTCAACCATCTCTCACTGCCAATACTTCAATCCTAAGTTTCCTTGTTGATTTTTGAAGCTTTGGAACTGTAAATAGTAGGTGGTTCCCATACAAGTCAGTTCCCACTGTTGGTTTCGCTAAACCCCTCTGGAAGCAAGTTTCGCAATCTTCCTTGTTCCTCTTTCCATTATAATTGACTACCACTAATTTTCCCTGCCAAAAAATCTTCAATTTTCTTCCTGAAGCCATATGCCAAAGGCAAGCCTGTTAGAGTAGTATGAAGCAGTTGAGAAGGGATAACGAGCCAAATAGGATGGCCTGAAGAGAATGGATTCCCTCCATTTCCCCAAAACCAGCGGATTCCTAAAGTTGGTTTTCCTTCCCAATCAAGCGCAACTATGGCCCAGCGATCAACTGTGTCTTTGTACACGACTTTGTATGGGCCGCCAACTCTGTCTTTGGGGGAATTGATAGCAAGAATGTTCTGATCGTTGTTTAATTGTAGGGTTACTCCACTCATGATTATGTAAGTTATTAGTAACTATTCAGGGTGTCAACTTGCTGATTATCAACACTCTCAGAACCAGTGTCAGATTTTCCCTAAAATCGAAATATTTGTAAGTGATTGGCTGCTAGTATCTTATAAATTTTGGGAAATTTTTCAAATTTTGTAAATGGCTGATTATCAGTATCCGACAACCCTGAATAGTTACAGTTATTAATCGAAAAATTTGCAATTGAGATAGCTTTCCCCTCACCCGCCCCATCCTTCTCGATCCAAAGACCGATACTGAATCGCCTCGGCGATATGATCTGGCTCTATACTCTCAGAAGCCGCCAAGTCCGCAATCGTCCGCGAGACCTTCAAAATGCGATCGAAGGCTCTGGCGCTGAGGTCGAGCTTCTTCATGGCAATTTTGAGGAGGTTTTCGCCGAATTTGTCGATGGCGCAGTAGGTGCGCACGAGGTTGGAGGGCATCATGGCGTTGCAATAGATGCCAGGGCGATCTTCGAAGCGCTTGAGTTGTAATTCGCGGGCGGCTTCCACGCGACTACGGATGTCCGCGCTGGGCTCGCCATCTTCGCGGGAGGCCAGTTCTTCAAAGGGAACGGGCGTCACTTCGACGTGGAGGTCAATGCGATCCATGAGCGGCCCACTGATCCGACTGAGGTAGCGCTGCACTTGGGCGGGGGCACAGACGCAGTCTCGGTCAGGATGGTTGAAATATCCACAGGGACAGGGATTCATGGAGGCGACCAACATAAAATTTGCGGGGTAGTCCACGGTCAACTTGGCGCGGGAGACGGTGATGCGCCGCTCTTCGAGGGGCTGGCGAAGGACTTCGAGGACGGAGCGTTTGAATTCAGGCAGTTCGTCGAGGAAGAGGATGCCGTTGTGGGAGAGGCTAATCTCGCCAGGTTGGGGATTGCCGCCACCACCGACGAGGGCGACGTCACTGGTGGTGTGGTGGGGCGAGCGAAAAGGCCGATGCGCGACCAGGGAGGAATTTTCGCTTAACAAGCCGCTGACCGAATGAATTTTGGTGGTTTCCAGGGCTTCGTGCAGGGTCAGCGGTGGCAAGATAGTAGGCATCCGCTTGGCGAGCATGGTTTTACCCGCTCCGGGAGGGCCAATCAGGATAGCATTGTGGCCGCCAGCGGCGGCTACTTCGAGCGCGCGTTTCACATTTTCCTGCCCTTTGACATCGGCAAAGTCAAAAGGGAAATCCTGCTGCGCATCGAAAAACAATTCCCGCGTATCCCGCACGAGGGGGAGGATCTCGCGCCTCCCATCCAGGAAATCCACCGCATCTTTGAGATGGCTGATGGGAATGACCTCCAACTGGTTCACGATGGCTGCCTCGTTAGCATTGACTTCGGGTAGGAGCATGCCCTTAAAGCCTCGTTTGCGAGCTTCGACGGCGATGGGAAGAGCGCCTTTGATGGGACGGAGAGTGCCATCCAGCGCGATTTCTCCCATGATGAGATACTCCGCCAATTTGCTGGAACGAATTTCTCCGGAAGCGGCCAATAAACCCATCGCGATGGTGAGATCGTAGGCCGAACCGACTTTTTGGATGTCAGCGGGCGCCATATTGATGGTGACCTTGGTGCGGGGGACCTCCAACTCATTGTTGCGAAAGGCGGTGAAGACCCGCTCCCTGCCTTCCCGGACGGCATTGTCTGGCAAGCCTACCATGACGTATCCAAACTGTCCTTTGGCGACGTTGACTTCCACCGTGATGATGGTAGCGTGGATGCCTTCTACGGCACTCCCAAATGCTTTGACGAGCATAAACAATTATTCTTACCGATCTAAAGCCAGGTTGCACACCATTGGACATTTCTTGAATCCCTCCTAGTTTTCTGTTGCCCAAGAATGACGTCGCCTTCAGCGGGACCTACTTTTTTCCCGCGAAAAAAGTAGGCAAAAAACCGTCGAAGTCCCATGCAACGCTCATTGCCGCCCCAACACCTCGGACTTCGTGGCCAACCCGCTGTTGTGGTGAGAGCTGCGCTATTAGTCATAATTTGGACTTTCGTCCAGTGGTGTTGCCAGTTTGCTTAGATCATTCTGTTAACTCAAAAAGGTAGGCTTTTGTATGATTTAGGAAACAAAGATCAAGGTTCAAATTTCAGGGAACAGGGTTCAGGTAAATAACCACTTCCCCACATGAAACATCCATTTTTGTTCCTTTGTTAATCGTATTTCTGACAGCATAGCGATCTGACATCTGGCTTCTGTCAACGCAGTGTTCTCCTCTCTAATTCCTCATCGCTTCTCCCAATAAATTTCCCGTCATCGCTCCGAATCCACCGATCAAGCCTCCCATCAGAGCGCTGATCAATATCAAAAGATACGGACCAGAGATGGGGGGATTGGCGGAAATCAACTGAGCGACCTTTTCCGCTAGAATGCCTTCGTTTTGACCATTGATCCAAAAGACCATCACGCCCCAGAGCAAAAAGAGCGCAAGAAATCCGGCTAGGAAAGCTCTCGCAGGTACTTGCTGTTTTCCGAATACCCGTCGGCGCTTTTTCTCACTCATCAATAAGCCGACCAGAAAGGCAACCACAATGGCCCACCACCACGGAAAGAATACGCCCGCGGGATACGCCAGCACCAAAATCAAGAGAAATCGAAGCACAAATCTCATATCACGATTAGGGGAGAGAAGGTTCAAGTTTCAAACGAGAAATGGAGTCGCCCGGCAATTCCTCTGGGCTTTTGAGGTAATTCAGGCGATAATAGGAACCCGCCTGCCAATCATTCACAAAGCCATCAAATTGTTGCGCACCGGGATTTCCGCTTTGGCCACCTGGATACACTCCGTAGGCTTCAATGGTTGGTCCGAGGGAAACCACCATTCGCCAGGAAGGTCC
>JBCCCJ010000280.1:0-6735 GCA_039033615.1 Bacteroidota bacterium | reverse complement strand
AGCGAAGGTGAAAGACCTCGATGGTTTTGCCCACAAGGTGAGAGAAGTTTCCGGCATGCTGGCCATTCCCCCGGAATGGTTGATGGCAGTGATGTACGCCGAATCCAGCTTCAATCCTTCTGCTCTGAATCATAAGGGTTCTGGCGCTACTGGTTTGATTCAGTTCATGCCTGCGACGGCAGCAGAATTAGGCATTTCTCTGGACCGACTCCGCCGCATGGATGCTGTTCAACAGCTCGAATATGTGTACCTCTATTTGCAAAAAGTCCGGGAGCGATACGGGGACTACCAACATTTGACCGATCTCTACCTGGCCATTCTATTTCCCCGCGCCCGGGGCCAGGACTACTGCTTCACCCTCTATGCGACGCCCAGTCAGTCCTACAAACAAAATTCAGGCTTAGACGAAGACCAGGACGGTCGGGTAACCGTCAGTGATGTGGATCGCCATCTCAAACGGATGTATCCTCAGGCGTATATCACGCAATTGGTTAGTAAGACTTGAAAAATAACTTCCCTTTTTCGCGTAGATATTTCTTTCCAGATCAAGGAAAAAAAACTGAGTTTGGCGAGCCAAGGGAGGCTTTTTTTGACGAAGAGATGGGAAGAAAGAACAAGTGAAATGGTCCAAGTTATTTTTTGAGTATTACTTAGTTGACGAATCCTTTGCATGTTACTCTTTGACGAGTCTGGAACCTCACCTACGGGTGAGGTTTTTCTTTGCAATCAGGAAGGGGAATGGCGAAGTTTGCAGAATGAAAGCTCTGGAAGAACTGCAACAGAATTGTCCCCATTGTTATGAACCCAACCCGGTTTTTAAGCAACAACGCTGTCAGCATTGTGGCTTGCCACGCATGAGTGATGCAGAATGGAAGCAATTGCTATCCATGAAACCACGACTATCTGAGTTGGGGACCGCAGTTGAACAATTGCGCGACGCAGAACATCCCCTGCCTGCCTACGCCCGCTTACAACCTATGCTGGTCCACCTGGCACCTTTACGCAGCCAGGAACCTTGGTTGGCCACTCATCTGGACGAAATCGAGGAAGGACTGATTCTATACGAACAGGCCTTTGAAAAGGCTCGCATGCAACTAAAGATTCACCTGTTCATTCTATTCATTCTGCTATTGGTTCCCGTGATGTCAGTCCTGATGGGTGCGGTTTGGTGGTTAAGCACGCTGCTTACCTTGCCCGTGATCGGCTGGGCCTACCTGGGAGTCTGGAAGTTTGCCAAAAGCGTGAATGGATGAATTTCAAGCAATAAATGTAGCGCCGAATTGAATTCGGTATTATCCCTCCAAGCAAGGATCAGGGTTCGAAGGTAACGCAAAACAGAACACGTACTGGAAGTGATCAAAAAGATACAAACGTACGGATGCCACCTGCTCCTGTGGAGTGGCTTGCTGGGGATGATTCCTGCCCTCGTTGCTCAGCCTCACAATGGGGAATGGTACCAACAAGTATTGGAAGAACACATCGAGGCACGAGGCGCGACGGCTTCGGCGGTGCTGGGATTGGAGATCCCTGCTTTGCTAACGCTTTGGAACCTTGATTCTACCGCTACGACCCACCTCCAACTGTATCCTCCCACCATCAGCTATCAGACGCTAGATGATCGCCACTATCAGCGCAGCCTTCAATTGACCATTCAGGAACGCATCGAAGAAGAAGAAGCCGTCTTCAGTTATCAGCGGATGGATACCTTATCTGCCCCGGACTTTCAAAAGGTCTGGAAAAACAGTCCGCCTGTCCTGCGAGGAGAAGACCCCAGAAACCGCGCTCGCATTGGAAAGCCCATCGCCCTCATCGGTAGCAGCATCCTCTTGATCGTTTCTTTGTTTTATCTTCGCAGCCAATGAAGCTCCCTCCTCCCCCACTCTCCCGTCTTTCCTTCCTAGCTAAACCTCTCCTGTGGATGGGATTGGCCTTGCTGGTCTGGCAATGTGCCAAACCGCTTTCTCCCGATGGCGGCCCCCGGGACAAGATCGCTCCTACCATCGCAAAAACGGCTCCTGCTCATCAATCCCTGGAGTTCGATGGCGATGAAGTAAAAATCTATTTTTCCGAAACCATCCGAAAGCCCACCTACGACAAGGAGTTGTTCATCTCCCCTTTTACCAAAAAGCCCAAGATCATCCTGGCGGATAACAGCAAGCGCTTTCGGATCAAATTTGAGGAACCCTTGCGGCCCAATACCACCTACGTCATCACGCTCGTAGATATCCGCGATGCCAATGAGGGCAACAAACTAGAAGAACCGTTCACCCTGGCCTTCAGTACCGGAGATCAGTTGGACAGCATGGAAATCAAAGGCCGCATTCAGGCACCAGTGGTTGGCACCACGGTAGAGGAAATGACGGTCATGTTATTTGATGCGGATAGTGCCATCAACCAGGACTTCGCAGGCTTGCGCCCTGCCTACCTGACCAAGTCTGATGAAAACGGCGAATTCAAGTTTCAATACCTGCGAGATACCGATTATCGCATCTTGTCCATCCAGGATGCCGATCAAAGCAACAGCTATACGCCCCCCATCGAGTTGGTAGCAGCGAGTGTAGACACCCTCTTGCGGTTCCCGGACGATTCTACCAATCTGGCGACGGTGGTGCTATACAGTTTTTTGCCTGATGAAGCTGCCCCTCGACTCCAGGGCCTTCAGTGGTTCAATGACAGTACCCTACTCTGCCGTTTTGATGAAAATCTCCGCCTGGATTCTTTGCACATATGGGTGGGGGATACGTTGGGGCAGGACAGCATACCGATCACCGATTTCAGTTGGTATCCCGGGACAGACCCGCAATTGTTGGTGCATGTACCTCGCCCTAGCCATGTGCCGAGTCGGCTGGTGATAGAGCAGTTGCAAGATAGCCTGTGGAATACTGCCGCGTCGGTAGACACCTTGCTCAAAGAACAAATTGAAGTTGCCTCCACCAAGCCAGACGAGCGGGATTGGGAAGAGCCTCTGTTGAGCAAGCCGCTGCTGAAGCCAGAGCTGAACGCCTGGGAAATGCTAGCGGGCCGCAGAATCTCTCCCGCCGATATGGCTTATTTTCAGCTCACCGATACCGCTACGGCTGATTCCAATCGGATCATATTCCCCTATGAATGGGAACAGGATGGCTTTGAATTGCGGTTGCGGCTCAGTTCCCCACTAGACTCTTTGGTACCAATGATTCTGCGAATCTCCGGTTCGTTCATGGCCCCAGAAGATAGTTTGTTTCAGGATTCCCTCTTCGCCTACCCGGTTCAATGGTTTGATTCCAGTGCGTTTGGCACCCTTGCGGGAACGCTGGTGCTGGATTCTAGTTATACTGGCCCCATTGTGTTGCAATTGATGAACAGCAAGGATCAAGTGATCCGAACCGTTTATGATACCTTGTTCGATTTTCAGTTGCTGCCACCAGATACCTATAGCTTTCGACTCATCGCGGACAAGGATAGCAATCAAACCTGGTCTCCCGGACGTCTCTATCCGGCTAGAGCGGCAGAGAAAATCTATCCTTCTCCAGAAACCATCGAAGTCCAAACCAACCTGGATTTTGAAGAGTTTACCCTAGAAATGAATCTGCCGGAAATCGAAGCCAATGCGGTGAGGAAAGCGGCAGCGGCGGCTCAGGCAGCAAAGGAGGAAGCAGAAGCCAAAGAGAAAGGGGAATCGACAAAAGGGGGCGGCAACCAACCTCCAACGGGTGGCCCGGGAAGTGGAGGAGCGCCACCGACAGGCATCGGCGGTCGTCGGAATTAGGGAATCACTCTTTGGCAGAAAAATGAGCCTCTTTCTCAATAGAATGCCAGAAAGTTCGTTCTATCATTTCCTGCCCCACTTCCCTTTGCTTCCTTTTTGCTCATTCACTGGCTATGTTCCGATCTTATCTGTGCCCAGGGGTGCTTTGGGGGACGCTATTTGCGTTCCAAACCGCTCTGTGCCAACCTTTTGCGACCACGGACCTTCCTGCGCTCTACCAGCAGTTGGAACCGGAATTTTTGCTCATGCAGGCAGAATATCACGAGGCTGAACTGGGAGCTATCATGGAACAGTCTGGCGCGGATTGGGTGTACGTATTCGAGACCTTTGACCTCCGCACTCACATCTATCATTTCAGCTACCGAACCTATCACGAAGCGGATCGGGAAACCTATCGCACCGAGACAGGGCAATGGGCCTCGGAGCTTTGGTCGCGAAGGATCGCAGTGGATGGGATGGAAGGAGAGGAAGGGCAAGCCTACCATGAAATAGCGTACGACTCGGCTTGGTCATATGCCGCCTTTGGAACCGAGCACTTGGCTTTCTCTGAATTATTTCCTCGCTTCCATTCAGCTTTTGAGCTTCACCCCCTTTCCCCCGCCGTAACCTGGTATGTCGATGGCATCCTTCGCGAGGAGGAAATCGCTCGTCAGCAGCAACGTCCGGTGTATCTCAACATTCCTGAGATTTGGGTAGAAACCCTCATAGATGTGAAGACGTGTACCACCCAGCGCATTGTTCATTTGCCAGTGCGGACGCCTGCCCGGATTGTGAGGATATGGGGAGAGCAGGAAGCAGGACGTTAGAGGCATCACCCACACCACTGGACATTTCTTGAATTCCTTTTGATTTTCTGTTGTCCAAGCATGAAGTCGCCTGCTGCTGGCCCTCCTTTTTTGTCGGCAAAAAACCGCCGAAGTCCCATGCAACGCTCATTGCCGCCCCAGCACCTTCCCGATTCTCGGGACAGGCTGGAGGCAGTTTATTCCGAAGAAATCGGAATGGCCAACCCGCCCTTGTGGTGAGAGCTGCGCTATTCGTCATAATTTGGACTTTTGTCCAGTGGTGTGGCATCATCCCTTGCGCCAAATGATTGCCGAACGCAAGAGCAGCAACAGCATCAAGGGAAGTCCTTGGGTAGATAAGGCCTGCGGCAAAATGGTCCAACAAAGCAGCAATAAGACGATGATTCCCGCGCTTGCCCCGAAATACCAGCGCAGCCATGCAGGGCGCTTGCTTCGGAACAACCAGATCGCAGCCACCAAGTGAGTGGGGATCAGCCAAAAGAGGTTCCAGTTGGCGGCGGTGGCGGTGTGATCGGTGGCAAAGGTCAAGAGGAACAGCACGAGACCTCCCAGGCCTGCCAGAGAAAATAAGATGCCATCGCCCACAAGCCGGGTAGGCTGTTGACTTCTGCGTAGCCAAGTGAAGGCTGCTACTGTCAGCAAGATCAGGCCAAACAAAAACCAAGGGTGAAGGTACCAGGGTGTAGGCGAAAACGCGGGATCATCCGTGTAGATCGGGTAGGTTTGCTGCACCAGAGGTTGCCAACTCCCGTTGCGATACACCTCCGCTTTGGCAAATTCCCAGGCCAAATAATCCGGGTGAAACATCTGAATCCAAGGCGTAGTAGCGTCATCAATCACCGCTCCCAAAGCCAGGTCAATCCCGAAATCAGACCAAGCCCGCATTTCGATGTATTGGTCCAAGATGTCCCGCAAGGTGGAATCTCCCACCTGATGTGGTTGATGATAGCGAAGGCTGTCCCCCAGAATCTCAACCATCAAGTCCCTAATTCGGGTGGCGCAGTTGTCATAGAAAAAGTCGTAGAGATAATAGGCGTTCTCGGGTTTGGCGTTATTCTCCAGAAATTGATAGGTAGCGACTTTCTGATCGTAGGTGAGATTGAGTTCTTGCGCCTGATAGGAGCGTTCGAAGTAGCGATAGATCCGATCAAACATACGGTAGCTTTCTCGATTCAGTCGATAATTCAACTTCCCTTTGACGAAATCAACGTAGAAACCAGGTGGGTCAAAGTCGAAGGTGCCGTAGTTGTAAATGCTGTCAATGCCCCGTTCCGAGTCATACACCCGAACTGCGCTGTGCCCAAAGGCAGAATACAGATCTTCTCCCGGCGCACAAGTCATCAGGCTAATCTGAGCAGAAGGGGAAAGGGGGCGCAACGGTTGACCGATCAGCGTTGCGGTCAGCATGCCCCAGAAGGCAATCAAAGAATAAAGGCGGGGCTGTTTCAAGGAATGGAACATGAAGGCTGGGATGCTTGGGAAGAAGCAAAGGGAAGGGTAATCAGCGGGGAAAGAACGAAAATCCGTTTTCCAATATACGCCGATTCGGGGAGAATAGAAGCCTTGCTGTTCACCTGAGTGTACGTCAGATGTCACAAGAAAAAGAACATCCCAGTAAATGGCAGTCGCGATGCGCCTGCTTTTTATCTGTAGGCATGCGGTTTCTACCAAGCTGCGAATCGCCATGCGCTTCGTTTTTTTGAGAGTTGGTTCGACATACTTCGGCCTACTTCGACTGTCGCTCAGCACAAGTCCTTGTCAATAGACACGCAGCCCGGAGGGATGCCCATTTCGGTAGCAAATCGAAGAGAGAAGTTTGGGAGCAGGCGCGTAGCGACTGCCATCTATGCCAACATCACCAGGGAAGGTGTGACATCTGACGTACACCTGTTCACCTGAGTAGCAAATGGAAGGAAGGACGCTTGCTCCCTCGCCCAAACCAGACTTATCGATTGAATCGTTGACAAGGATGATAGGTACGCAACTTAGAATCTGACACCTTGTCAAAGACAACAGACCTCATTAGAGGTCAAAGGGTTGTAGTAAAAAAGTCCGTAAGGCACTCCACGACCTCGTTAGAGGTCGTTCTTTCAAAAGACAAAATGCTTGTCTGCAAGCCTGAGACCTCGCGGAGGTCTTTGCCTACGGCAAATCTTCAGTACCTGGAGATAATAAGAGGCT
>JBCCCJ010000279.1:0-6741 GCA_039033615.1 Bacteroidota bacterium | reverse complement strand
GAGCTTCCTTGCCGTAAGTTGGCGTAAATAAGTCGCTTAAATAGCCCGCGAAAACAGGACCTAAACCCAAACCAATTAGATTAATCACCAAAAACAAAACAGCACTCGACATCGCCCGCATATTAATTGGTACAATGCGGTGCGCCACTGTGATCATTGGCGCGATGTAAAAAGCGAAGACCAAATTTGCGAAAAAGTAAGCAACCATGGCGATGGTCAAATTGTGGTGCAGATAGCTAATTGCTCCAAAAGGCGCACCAATCACAATCGCAATGGCGGGCAACCAGAGAAACCAGCGGGAAGCCATGGTCTTCCATGTACGCCAGCGCGAGATGCTCATCAAACAGCTTAGAGACTGCATATCCCCAACGAGGCACTTTGGAATCTCCAAGGGTACAGTTGCCATCTTCGGTGAAAGGGATGTCCGGGCTCATGCCGTACACATCAGAAGTAGAGGCCAAGACACACTTGCAATTCAAGCGCTTGGCGAACTCAAGTACATTTTCCGTTCCTTTGGCATTGACCGTCAAGGTAGCTACCGCATTGCCATAGCGAGGAATTTTGAAGGCTGCGAGGTGAACGATCACATCAAAATCTTCAGCCAGATCGGCGAAGGTTTCTTCGTGCATGATGTCCTTTTCGAGGAAAGAAAAGGCATCGTTTTCAACGTGGTCTTGAATGTTGACCATGCGGCCGCGGGAAAGGTTGTCGATACCTACTACCGTGTGGCCTTCATGGAGAAGTTTGGTAAGCAAGTTGGAGCCGAGGAAACCAGCTACGCCGGTGACTAAGACTTTTTTTTGATCCATCTTAACGTGTTGATAACAATTTGTGCAATAATTGTTCAGTGCAGGGATTCTGTGAAATGGTCGGAAATTTCAGGATTTCATTTCATTTTGCGATCGGAGATAGCTTCAGCGGTCTATTTCCGTCTATCAATGGTAACATCTCCCACTCAACCCGCAGAGAACTGCAAGGAAGACGTGTTGAAGCGCAAAAATCCGTGGGAACTGCCTGGCAAACAAAGATCTCCTGTACCTACGGTTAAAGGTAGGTAGCACCTGAAAGATATCCGTTTCCCTTGCTGGCAGGACCTTACATCACAAATCCAATTCTCGCTTCAGAAAACGTCCTGTATGGGATGTTGCGTGTTTTGCAACTGTTTCAGGGGGTCCCTCTACCAGAATCGTGCCACCTCCGCGGCCCCCCTCCGGTCCCAGGTCTATGACCCAATCCGCAACCTTGATCACGTCGAGGTTGTGTTCAATCACCAAAACGGTATTTCCCCGGTCCACCAATTGATTCAACACCTTGAGCAACATTTCGATGTCCTGAAAATGAAGACCAGTCGTAGGTTCATCCAAAATGAAGACCGTATTGCCGGTATCTCGCTTGGAAAGCTCCGCTGAAATTTTGATTCGTTGGGCTTCTCCTCCACTGAGGGTGGTGGCTGGTTGGCCCAGGGTAATATAGCCCAGTCCCACGTCGTAGAGGGTTTTGAGCTTGCGCTTGATTCTGGGCAAGGCGTCGAAGAATTCCAGGGCCTCCGCGATGTCCATATTCAACACGTCGCTGATCGACTTGCCTTTGAAACGGACCTCCAGGGTTTCCCGGTTGTAGCGCTTGCCTTGACAAGTCGGACAGGTCACGTACACATCCGGCAGGAAGTTCATCTCAATGGTCTGGACCCCGCTTCCCTGGCAGGTTTCACAGCGGCCTCCTTTTACATTGAAAGAAAAGCGGCCAATCTTATACCCTCGGGCCTTGGCCTCTGGCAGGTTCCCAAAGAGTTCCCGGATGTAGGTAAATAAGCCCGTGTAGGTAGCGGGATTCGAACGAGGGGTCCGCCCAATGGCCGACTGATCGATCCGCACTACTTTGTTGATATGCTCCAGGCCTTCGATGCTCGTATATGGCATCGGGCGCTTCTTGGATTTGTAGATATACTGGCTGAGCAAGGGATGAAGGGTTTCATTGATCAGGGTCGATTTTCCACTCCCTGAAACGCCCGTCACACAGACAAAAACGCCCAATGGCAAATGAAGATCTACGTTTTTCAGGTTGTTGCCCGAAGCTCCTTTGAGAACCAGTTGCTGGGGTTGGGGTTTTCTTCTTTCTGCTGGGATCTCGATTTTTTTCCGCCCACTCAGGTATTCGGCAGTCTTTGAATTGCTTTTCAGGACTTCCTTGGGGGTACCCGCAGCGACGATGTTGCCTCCATAGTTCCCGGCGCCTGGTCCGACATCGATCAAGAAATCCGCCGCCAGCATGGTGTCCTGATCGTGCTCCACCACCAACACGGTGTTTCCCAAATCCCGCAATTCCAACAGGGATTGAATCAAGCGCTCATTGTCTCTTTGGTGGAGACCGATGCTGGGCTCATCCAAAATGTACAAGACATTCACCAATTGGGAGCCGATTTGGGTAGCAAGTCGAATTCGCTGGGCTTCCCCACCAGAAAGGCTTTTGGCTGGACGGTCTAAGGCCAGGTAGTCTAAGCCCACCTGAGTCAGAAAGCCAATTCGCTTCCGAAGTTCTTTGATGACCTCTACCCCGATTTTCCGCTGGCGCTCGGTGATGCGCTCTTCTAGCCCTTCGAACCACTTGGCGAGATTGCCAATGTCCATGGAGGCCAGTTGGTAGATGTTGTGGTCATCTATGCGAAAAAAGAGACTTTCTTTTTTCAACCGACTGCCTTCACAAGTAGGACAAGTGGAGATCCGCATGAATTTCTCTGCCCAGCTTTTGATCTTTTCGGAATTGGAATGATGGTACTGCTCAGACACAAAGGCTCGAATCCCATCGAAGCGGCTGCGAAATTTGTTGGTCTTGACCGCCCCCTTTCCTTCCAAAATCAAGCGCTTGGCCTCTTCGGGAATGCTTTCGTAGGGGTCCTGCAAGCTGAAGTCAAAAGCAGCAGCAATTTTCTTCAACTGACGAAACATCCAGATGTCTCTTTCTTCTCCGAGCGGGGCTAAGGCTCCGGCAGCGATGGAAATAGAAGGATCAGGAATCAAGGCTTGCCCATCTACTTCAAAGATTTTCCCCAACCCATTACAGCGAGGACAAGCACCGTAAGGCGAATTGAAGGAAAAGGAATTGGGAGAAGGAACGTCATAACTCAAGCCAGAATCTGGATCCATCAAATTCCGACTGTACCAATGGATGTCATCTGTGTCGTGCTCCATCAACAGCACGATCCCCTCCCCGGTCTTCATCGCCCGAGAAACGCTTTCAAATAATCGACTCCGATCTTGCCCGATTTTGATCCGATCCACGACCAATTCGATGTCGTGGATTTTGTAACGATCCAGGCGCATGCCTTTTTTGATCTCCTGCATTTCGCCATCGACCCTCACTCGGGTGTAGCCCTGCTTGAGGAGATTCTCGAACAATTCGCGATAATGCCCCTTCCGGGAGCGAATCAGCGGTGCGAGCACCACCATTTTCTTTCCATCGAACTGCTCCTGTATGGTCTGGACCACCTGTTCGTCAGTCATCTGGACCATCTTCTTCCCCGTCTCGGAACTGAAGGCATCTGCCGCCCTCGCAAAGAGCAGTCGGAAGAGATCGTAAATTTCCGTGACGGTCCCCACGGTGGAGCGGGGATTGCGGGAAGTGGTCTTTTGCTCAATGGCAATCACCGGACTTAAGCCGGAGATTTTGTCCACATCGGGGCTCTTGAGATCCCCCAGAAATTGCCGCGCATAAGCTGAAAAACTCTCCAAATAGCGACGCTGACCTTCGGCATACAAGGTGTCGAAGGCCAGAGAGCTTTTTCCCGATCCGCTGACCCCGGTGATGACCACCAGTTGATCGCGGGGAAACGTCAGATCTACATTTTTCAGATTGTGCTCGCGGGCACCAAGAATTTCAATTGAGTCTGCGAAAGGTTCGGTCATGAGTTGTCAGTTGCCAGGTCCTCGTCGGCTTCTGGTGCCGGAGTTTCCATTGGCTCTTCTTCTCTCTCTACTTTGTCAGGATTCACATAACTCTCTACTAGCAATTCCTGTGCATAGACCTCGTTCATCATCGGAAAGCGAACTTCGTAGGTCTTTCCAGGGGTAGCTTCCAGATGATCAGCAATCAACCAGGGGTTGAGGGTTTTGAGCATCAAGTAGGAAGAATTGTGAGCCTTGGCAAAGGTAGCAAGATCTGGGATATTTTCGGAGACCTCCACGACTCGATATCGAATGGGTTGGTACAAATCCTGCCGGGTAACGTCGATGCCAAAGTCTTCTGGAAATTCCATGAGGATTTTGTGGCTCAAAATGCGGTACAAATAGCGACCGGTTTCGCGATTCAGTTCCAGGGCGAAGTAATCTTCTTCCTGCTGTTTTCGCATAGCCTTGGACAATCCGCCGCCGCCCATGTTGTAGGAAGCTGCTACCAAGGCCCAATCGCCAAAGGTTCGGTGGTGAGACTTGAGATATCGACAGGCTGCATAAGTTGCCGCCTCAGGGTGGTAGCGTTCATCCACGGTGGCAGAGACTTCCAAACCGTACTGCTGGGCAGTGGATGGCATAAACTGCCAGAAGCCCCGCGCCCCTACTGGAGATTTGAGGTTGGCCAATCCGCTCTCTGCCATTGCCAGGTAGAAGAAGTCTTCTGGCACCCCCTGAGAACGCAGGATTCTCAGAAACCGATCTTGGTATCTGTGGGCTCTTTTGTAAAGGAGTCTGGCTCCTGAAGGATAGTCGAGGTGCTGTTTGACCTCGCGAAGCAGGCGCTTCCGGATGGCTTGATCCTGGAGAGGCACTTCATTGGTGCAAAAACTCAATTCTGCTGGGAGTCCTCGTTGCATCACTGTCATGTGTCCAGCCAAGTGGCGGAGGTCTTCAGCGGGGCTGGGAGATTCTGCTGGTTGGCACGAAAACAGGGCAAGTAATAAGGCAAGACCAACAAAAGAAGAAAAGCGTACTAACATGGGGAGGATTTGGGTTCGTATTTGCCAGCGTTGATCATTCGCGAACTTTTTCGAAGGCACAAATGTCATACCTGACTGGCTACTTTTTTCGACAACTTGAAGCTTTTTCTTTCACGTGGCGTTGGGGAAGTTGTCGGGAGAAAGAACGGATACAAGTTTCAATCTTAGACGAAGCATCGGGCGAACAGATCATTATGCTACTTGAGAAGACGGAAAACTTGAATCATTTGCATGCTAGTAGTGTGTAAAAAATAGATGCTTTCAATAAAGAACCGTGCGCTGATCATCAAATGATTTGCGCACGGCTACCACCTTACGGGGGAGAAATCGGAAAGTTGCGGGGCGACCCCTAAAAGTTTGGCTTAACAGCGTTATGTTGATAAAAATTGGTGATGGACTCCACCACTTCGTCTGCGGTATCCACCAGAGAAAAGAGGTCCAAATCCCCTGGAGAGATGTTATGGGCCTTTTCTAGCACCGTGGCCTTCAACCAGTCGATCAAGCCTCCCCAAAATTCTCTCCCAACCAACACCACTGGAAAGCGATCAATTTTGTAGGTCTGGATCAGGGTAAGGGCTTCAAACAGCTCATCAAGGGTCCCCATCCCGCCGGGTAGGACCACAAAGCCCTGGGCGTATTTCACAAACATCACCTTGCGCACAAAGAAATAGTTGAAGTTGATGTCCTTGTCTGGATCAATCCAGGGGTTCGAATGTTGCTCAAAGGGCAATTCGATGTTCAATCCTACAGAAGCGCCTCCATTGCCATGAGCGCCTTTGTTTCCGGCTTCCATGATGCCTGGTCCGCCTCCGGT
This sequence comes from Bacteroidota bacterium, assembly GCA_039033615.1. GTDB lineage: Bacteria > Bacteroidota > Bacteroidia > J057 > J057 > JBCCCJ01. Next base: position 1,000 of record JBCCCJ010000279.1, on the reverse strand, counting down.
GATGACGCCAAAGCCTGCCTCTGTGAGTTTCCCGGCGATTTCGGTGGCCAATTCGTAAAAATGGGTACCGGGCTTGGTGCGCGCAGATCCAAAGATTGAGACACAGGGGCCGATCTCCGCCATTTTTTCAAAGCCTTCGACAAATTCGGCCATGATCTTGAACACCAACCAGGAATTCTGATCGGTATTCTTTTTCCATTCATTCTGCCGCTGGGTGAAATAGGAGCTGATATGATTGTCCATAGGTTGTAATCTTTCTCGGTTATGGGGCAAAAAAGTCTTCTAAGTTGCAAAAAAACTTCATAGGGATATTTTTTTCCCTGCTTTTAGACAGAAAAAATCCTGTACTTTTGCTCAATGATGAGACCAACGCTGATCTGTACCTTCATCAGTCTGTTCTTCACTTTGGGCCAGGTACAGGCTCAAATCGGAGGCAGGCACGTGTTTGATTTCATGAACCTGACTCCATCGGCCAGGATTCTTTCGCTAGGTGGCACCAATGTTTCTACCTGGGATGATGATTTGAATTTTGGCAGTCAGAACCCTGCCCTGATCAATCCGGAGATGCACCATCGAGCCTCGCTTTCCTTCAGCAACTATCTGGCGGGGATTCGATATGGCTACGTCGGTTATGCCCGCAATGTTGAGAAAGTGGGCATGTTCCACAGTGGAATTCAATATGTGAATTCTGGTCAAATGCAAGGCGCAGACGAGTTCGGCAACCTCACGCAGACCTTCTCCGCCAATGAATTGCTGTGGATGGTTGGTTATTCCCGGGCTTACAGGGGATTTCGGTACGGTGCCAACGCCAAGTTCATCAGTTCCACTTTGGCCCCAGGATTTACCTCTACGGGAATCGCCATGGATTTAGGAGGTGCGTACCAAGGGAAAAAGGAGTTGTTTTCTGCTGGTTTGGTGATCAAAAACCTGGGAACGCAGTTGAGCACCTACACGACCACCGGAGGCCGAGAGCCTTTGCCTTTTGAAATCATCGCAGGCG
>JBCCCJ010000278.1:0-6747 GCA_039033615.1 Bacteroidota bacterium | reverse complement strand
TCTTGTTGCCGCAGGCCAATCATGAAGTCATCCTGACTTTAGAAAAACTGGATCCTCCTCCAGTGATTGAAGAAAAGGAAGAACCTTTCATTCCGCCAGAATTACCAGAACCACCGAAGGTCAAGACTCTTGCCGCCAACATTCCGCTACCGACACCTGATGATCAATTGGATGAACAGGACGCCACCATCAATGAAATGGACTCCTTGGTGAAGGCACCAAACATCGCCTTCGACGATCAGGATGGCCTGGATATGGAAAGTCCCTTTATAGGCGATGAAATCAATACGGACATTCCCGCCATTTTCGCAGAACCAGAAATGCCCAAGGCAGAAGATTTTGTCATTGCGGAGGAAGAACCCATACCCGTAAATATGTCGGATGTCTCCAAACTCATCGGCTATCCCCAAATGGCCCGGGATGCCGGAATCGAAGGGACTGTGATCGTTCGGGTATTGGTGGACAAGCGCGGCAAATACCGAGATCACAAACTCATCAATAGCGCCCATGTCATCCTCGACCGGGCCGTCCAAAAAGAGCTGGACAAGCTGCAATTCACGCCTGCCATTCAAGGCGGCAAACCCATCCCCTTTTGGGTAAACATACCGTTTCGGTTTAGTCTTATGCAGTAAGTGTGGAAGGCCGGGCAATCGGCCTTTTTTTATCTCTCTATTCTACCGCTCTCACCCGTTACAAAACGGGCGAGAGTGATGAAGTTGAGAACTTTGAGGAATCCCAGAGTTGCCAACTCTGCTATTTGCCCCTCACCCGTTGCAAACGGGCGAGAGCGATATCGTTGATGACTTTGAGAACGCTCAGAGTTACCAACTCTGCTATTTGTACCTCACCCGTTGCAAACGGGCGAGAGCGATATCGTTGATGGCTTTGAGAATCTTTCAGAGTTGCAAACTCTGCTATTTGCCCCTCCCCCTCACCCGTTGCAAACGGGTGAGAGCGGTGAGTCCTTGCTCCCTGAACCTTGTCTCAGCGAACAAAAGTCTCCGCAATCACCTCCTTCACCGCTTTGATTTCGCGGCGGGTGAGTTGATCGAGGATTTTGATGATGCGCTTTTTGTCGATGGTGCGGATCTGGTCGATGATGACGTAGCCGACTCGGTTGTCGTGCTTGACTTTGACGCGGGTGGGATAAGGCTTGGAAGTCGTGGTCATGGGGGCGATGACCACCGTACGGATGTGGTCATTCATCTCGTCCGGGGAAAGAATCACGCAGGGTCGCGTTTTGCGAATCTCTGCTCCGACCGTGGGACTGAGGTTGACCAATACGATCTGGTACTGCTTCAATTCCATGCTTCGAAGGCTTCTTCTTCCCAGACATCCTCCATCAGGGGTTTATCATCTTCAGCTTCAGCCATTTGCTGAAATGCCTTGTCCCAGCCTTGACGGGGTTGCTCAATGGGGCGAATTACAATTTGCCCGTCTTCTAGGATCAGTTCTACCTGATCCTGAATGTTGTATTGCTCCAAGATGCTCTTCTTGATGCGAAGGCCCTTGGAATTGCCGATGGAGATGATAGAAACGACCATGTTTACAGGGTTCAGGGTTCGAGCTGTCCTATGTAAGGAAGAAGCCTTCCCACTTGTACCTACAATGTAATCACAAGGTTTCAAGGAAGCAAGGAATACATGTGGCTATCTGAACATCAGATATTGCACATGAACTAGACCGATGGGGGTTCCTTCAGAGTTACAAACTCTGCCATTTACCCGTTGCAAACGGGCGAGAACGATATCGTTGATGGCTTTGAGAATCTTTCAGAGTTGCAAACTCTGCTATTTGTACCTCACCCGTTGCAAACGGGTGAAAGCAACTTTTGAACCCTGATCCCTGAACCCTGTATCTACCCCACCAAATCTTCCAGCGCTTCTGCAAGATCGGGAAATGCGAATTGGTAGTTGGCTGCTTGTAGGGCTTTGGGGAGTACCTTTTGTCCACCGAGGACGAGGTCGGCTTGTTCGCCCAACACCAGTTTCATCGCAAAGGCAGGCACGGTGAAAGCATCCCAGGTACCCAGAGCTTTGGCCAAGGCTTTGGAGAAAGCTTTGTTGTCCACCATATCTGGCGCCACAATGTTGTAGACTCCAGAGGTAGCATCATTGGTCAGGAAAAATGAAAGGCTTTGACGATATCCTGCATGTGTACCCAGGGAAAGCCTTGTTTGCCATCTGCGAAGCGACCACCCAGGTACATTTTGAATAGGGGCAACATGCGTTCTAGCGCCCCGCCATCGGTTTCTAGGACGACGCCTATGCGGGGCGTCACCGTTCGGCATTCGGCTTTGTTGGCTTCCTCTTCCCAGATTTTGACCACTTTCGCAGGAAAATCATCGCCCAAGGCTCCGCTCTCATCCACCGGAGTGGTTACGTCAGAGCCGTAATAGCCCACGCCGGAAGCCGAGATAAATACCTGAGGCGGATTGGGGCTGCTGTTGATATAATTGACACAGGCGCGGGTGGCATCTACCCGACTGTCGATGATCAATTTTTTCTGGGCATCGGTCCATTTGTCTCCTCCTATGCTCGCTCCGGCCAAATTGATGATGGCATCATACATGCCAATTCCTTGGGGCATTTCTTTGCCAGTCCACTGCAGGTACGTCAGCAGTCGATCTTCTGACTTTCGTTGGCTACGAGAAAGAATGGTGACTTGGTGGCCCGCCTGAGTCAAGGTAGGCACAAGATACGACCCGATGAATCCGGTTCCTCCGGTAATGAGTATGTTCATGCGATTGAATTTCTGATCAAGCCAGCCTAGCCAGCTGCCTTCGAAGAAAACAACTTATCTTCGGGCAGAAAAGTTCACATCGAATTCATGTCCATTCCCCGATTGTTAACCCCTGGCCCGGTGGCTGTTCCAGAGATGGTGTTGGAAGCGATCCAGCAACAACCCATTCCTCACCGAAGCGCCACTTTTGAAGCGTTTTATGGAGCGCTTCTTTCCCGCCTTCGCTACCTATACCAAAGCCAGGGCATGGTTTGCACCTTGATTGGGAGTGGCACCTATGGGGTAGAAATCACGTTACGCAGTTTGATCCGACCGGAGTCCAAGGTGTTGGTGGTTCATCACGGCAAATTCAGTCAGCGCTGGCGAGATGATGGAACGCGACAAGGCTGGCAGGTTCACAACCTGGCAAGCAAGTGGGGAGAGGTACCAGAACCAGGGAAGGTGATCGAACACGCTCAACAGATTGATGCTCTCGCAGCGATTGTCTTGACGCATTGCGAGACCTCCACGGGGGTGATGCTGGATCTGGAGGAAGTTGCGCGGGGCATTCAGAAGGTACACCCCGACTGCTTGATTTTGGTGGATGGGATCACTACTGTGGGCTGTGTCCCTTTTTATTTCGACGATTGGGGAATTGATGCAGCGGTTTGTGCCAGCCAGAAAGCCCTGATGAATCCCGCTGGTCTGGCTACGGTGGCGCTGAGCGAGCGAGCAGAGGCGGCCCTGCTTCCCACCCATCATTCGGATTTTGCGAACTTGTACAATTATGTCTCTTTCGCTCGGGACCATTCTTATCCCTACACCGCCCCGGTGCAGTTGCTATTTGGCCTGAAGGCCGCGCTAGACCACATTCAGGAAGTAGGCCTCCCTAGGATTTGGAACCAAACCATCCAATCAGCGCGGTATTTTCGACAGGGCATTCAGGAATTGGGCGGAGAACTGTTTGGGGCTGCAAACGGCCTTTCCCTCACGGCATTTTCCTTTCCAGGCAAAGATTCCGATGAACTTCGAAGGCAGTTGGAAGCAGCAAGTGGCTTTGTTCTTTCGGGTGGACAAGGAGAATTGAAAGGCAACATCATGCGGATTTCCCACATGGGCATGGCAGATCAGGCAGCCATGTCTGCGGTGCTAGCGGCTTTTTCGACTTACTTATAACAACGTACCTCAAAGTCATTGTCTGGATAGCCACGAATTGCACGTATCTCCCGAAAGCTTCACTCTCTCGTCCAGTTTTCGTGGAAATTCGCTTCGCTGTGGCGTTAGTTTCTTTCTTGGGCGAATGCCACGAATTGGAATCATCCCCCCCATTTCGTTTTCATTTATGGCTTTTCCCCTTTGTATGTTCAAGGGAAGGGATGAAGCCCAAAATGAATACTTACAAGGACTTTTTTCAGGAAACTTGTAACGCTTGCTCCTGTTCCCGTATAAAGTTCTGAAGCAGATTGATGGCATCGGGGGCAGGTTCGTCATGGGTGAGCTTCTTCAACTGAAGCGATTCCACCATAGAACGAAGCGTCGCATCCAAGGTCATTTCCTGCAAGTACTTCTGATAGCGCATCAAAATCCAGAACTCTAGTGTTTTCTCGATTTTGTCCATGAAAGACTTAGGAAACAATGCAGAAAAGAAGCCAAACAAATGACCCAGAATATAGAATCCGCGGGCGTACCACGCAGGTCCAATGCCACGTTTTCTCAGCAAGTCTCGTAAAAAGGCCGAGTGCCGAGCTTTTCGCTCTCTGAGGTATTGAATTTTTTCTCCATCAATCCCAAACTGTCTGTACCAGCCTAGCCGCAAGTTTTCTCTCGCGTGTAAATCCTTGATGAAGAATTCCGTTCGTTTTTTGATATCTATGTTTGAAGACATACCAGATAGGTCAATCAAAATGATGCATCCACTCTATTAAACTTCAATTTATACTGAAAGTTTCAAATTGTGAAAAAGCACATACAAAAAAACCTATACGACAAACGTTTTCCGCTGTGACCGAATATTGTGTAATTTTCAAAGATTGCTTACGTCCCCTTTTTGCCAGAGAAGAAACCCGACCCTATCCTACCAACCTTATGAAGAGTTTACCATCGCTTCTGCTCGGATATATCCTGCCTTTTTCCTTCTTCATCAGCGGGCTATTGCCCCAGAATCTTACTGCTCAAAGCGGGGGCAAATATGCAACTTATTTCGAAGAAGCTTACCAACGATATCCAGGGATTCCTTCCGGGGTATTGGAGGCGGTTGCTTATACCAATACCCGCATGAATCACCTGCAACCCACTCCGGGTCAAGGGTGTACAGATATGCCGCTTTATTACGGAGTGATGGGCTTGGTAGAAGATGGGAAAGGCTATTTTCAAAACAGCCTGGAGCGGGTGGCCGAGCTGTCAGGATATGCCGCTGCGGACATCAAACGAGATCCCAGAATCAGCATTATGGCCTATGCCTCCGCCTATTCTACCATCCAAGCCAATAAGCGCCTCGCCAACCGGGGAATCGACGCCCATGAACCAATTTTGACGGAGTTGACAGAGATTCCCAATGACAACAGTTTTCACAACGACTTTGCCCGAGATCAACAGTTCTATGGGATTCTCAAAGAAATGCAGACCCCTCACACCAACACGGGGCATCGCCTTCGGCAATTGCTGAATTATGAAGACATTTTTGGAAGCGAAACCCTTGAATTGTTGGAGTCCACTCGGCTGACCCTCAAGACTTCTGACAATCGCAACGTTCCTTCTCTGGGACCGGCTAACCGAAATCTCGAAAACAGCAACCAGCGAACCACTTGTACCGCGAGCAATGAAACCCCTGATTTTGCGGGTGCCTTGTGGGATCCTGCCAACAGTCGGAACTATGGCTCGCGAGATGGAGAAACTGTCAAATACGTCACCATTCATACCATTCAGGGTTCTTATGCGAGTGCCATTTCCTGGTTCAAAAATCGCAACGCCCGCGTTTCCGCTCACTACATCATCCGGGCTTCAGATGGACAAATCACGCAGATGGTCTGTGAAAGCGACAAAGGGTTTCACGTCAAGACGGACAATCCTACTACCATCGGGATTGAGCACGAAGGCTACATTGATGATGGAGCGGCTTGGTACACCAATGAGATGTATGAAAGTTCAGCTGCGCTCGTGAGAGACATTTGCAAACGATACAACATCGACCCACTCAAAGCCTATGGGGGTCCACCGACCAATGGCGTGAGTGTCTTGAGTAATACCTGCTACCATGTGAAAGGACACCAACACTTTCGCGGGAACAACCACATTGATCCGGGGCCCTATTGGGATTGGGATCGTTTCTATCGGTTGGTCAATCCAGATCCGGCTCCTAAGGTCTTCACTGACAAAAAAGGCACCATCTACGACAGCGGCGGGAAGGGTAGCAATTACGGAGATCAACAACGCCGCACCTATCTGATTCAACCAGCCGCCGCTACCAGCATCGAGTTGAATTTTGAGGCATTTGAATTGGAAGGAACCCAGGAGAAACCGTACGATTACCTCGATATCTATGATGGTTCCGATGCCAATGGGGAATTTCTGGGGAGATTTACCGGAAACCGCCCTCCCGCAGAATTGATTGCCAACAGTGGATCGGTCTTCATGGAGTTTCGTTCAGATTGCCAGATCAACAAGCCTGGCTGGCGCATTCGGTATCAATCCCGCAGCAAGAATCCAGACTGTGCCAACCCAACGGATCTGGTGGCGAGCAACATCTTCCCCATGGGGGCTACCCTGAATTGGCGGGGAAGTGCAGGCGTGGATGGATATGTGGTCTATTTGCGAAGAAAATTGGAAGACAAATGGGCGGCTTTTCCAGTCGAAGGAACCACGGCAACGCTTACGGGACTCAGTGCCAATGCTTTGTATCAATGGCAGGTGCAGTCGGTTTGCGGCTCAGACAGTTCGGCCTTGATTGGCCAATCTTTCATCACCCCCAATGTCAACCGAAACGGACAGGTCCAGGTCTTTTCCATTCGCCTCAACTCCGGCCGCTTT
>JBCCCJ010000277.1:0-6752 GCA_039033615.1 Bacteroidota bacterium | reverse complement strand
CTTAGGTAGCTCCCGAATACAAGAGATGCCTCACTGGTTCGGCATGACAATCTTTGATTGGCTTTTCTCAGGACCCTTTCCGCGCGGCCCCGTTTTCCCTCCCAAGGGAAAACGACCCGCTTTTCGGTGAAAGGAGGAATGACAATCTGAGATTGGAGGATTTCTGGCGCTGCCATGATGATCGCGCCCCCTTCCGCTGGCTCGTGCTTTGCTCAAGGGGGCAGCAATCGCAGATTGCGGGGGGTACGGTCCCCCCGTTTTCGCTGAAAACTGCCCCCCTCGTTCCGGCGCGGCAGGCTGGGCGAGGGGGGCGAGGTCATCTGTCCTTTCGCCGGAGCGAGCGTGAAGTGCCTACAGGGTCGACCGAAGGGAGAGTCCGCAGCGCAGCGGAGGACGGGAGCGATAGCGGACCCCGGAAGGGACTGACCCCGGAATTGCCTGGGCAATTTCGGGGACACGCCCACCTCCTTATCCGCCCACATATTCATTCATTCTTCGCCCCCTTTCCTTGAGTTGACACGCTTGGTCATTGGGAGGTAACGGAGGGGCATGTCGGGCGTACCATTCACCAAAGAACGAACAAAACATTAAGCCAATCGATATGAAAACTACCCACACCCTCCCTGCTCTTCGCTTCTTCGCTCTCTTGCTCGGTATCGCTTTTTTGAGTAGCTGCTCGGTGGATGGTCCGCAAGGTCCCCGCGGACCACAAGGCCCACAAGGTCCTCCGGGAGCCACTGGCGCTGATGGCAATGCCAATGTGATCAGCATCAATTATGCCGCAGACGCTGGACATTGGTATGACGTCGGTACGCCAGGCGTAGAAGGATATTTCCTGGCCCTTGATCTGGAAGTGCCCGAAATCACGGCAGACATCGTAGAATTTGGTCTGGTGCTGGTCTATTACCGCGCTGATGATCAAAGTCCCTGGACCGCCCTACCTTTCACCAAGATTTCTCACAACCCTGAATACATCGAAAAACTGGATATGATCTACGATCAAGCCTTTGTTGGCATGCAAAGCCAAGGCTCTGATATGGAAGCTACGGCCTATGAAGGCACCTTCCGCGTGATTGTCGCCTCTGCGGTACCAGTTGGCAAAACCGAAATCGACTATTCTGACTATGAAACGGCCGCTATCTGGCTCGACTTAGCGAGTGCCCCTTCCATAGATCGCTCCGCAGAATAACTACCGAACACAACCCCAACCACAACCCATGTTTATCTGACTTTCCGGTCGTAAGGTCCCTCTTGATGAGGGGCCTTTTTTTGATATAGGATTGCAGAAACAGAGGGTAAGACACAGAGGGAGCGAAGATGTCTCATCTGTCAGGCCCATCATTCGGGCCGATCTGACTTCTGACCTCTGACTTCTCCTTCTATCGAATCACGGTAATGGTGCCATCTTTTCGGATGAGATTGCCGAGGAGGTCTCTGGCCTGGACGTAGTAGGTATAGACGCCGGGCATGACCACTTTGCCGGACTTGCTGAAGCCATCCCAGCGAAAGGCGGGATCTTCGCTTTGGTACATGAGGGTGCCGAAACGGTTGAATACCTGGAAGGAGAAATCCCGGATCATCTGGCTGTGGATGAAGAATTCATCGTTGAAGCCGTCGCCATTGGGGGTAAAGCCACTCGGTATTTGGACCAGGGGAATATGTTTCACTTCGACGAGTTGGGATAGATCATAGCGGCATCCGTGTACGTCCTCTACGGCCAGCTCGATGTTGTACAGACCGGGATAGGGATACTCATACACCGGATTGGGTAAGTTAGAGGTGCTGCCATCGCCAAATTTCCAGGCATATTTTGCGCCATTGATGGTACCGAGCATGCGGACGTCTGCAATGGGTTGGGGAAATTCCAGAATGGTATCCAGGATGGCAATTTCTCCTTGACCGATTTCATGATGCAAGAGCGAAATCGGCACCCGCGGGCTGATACATCCCCGGTGGTCGATGACTTCGGCAAAGAGGGTATCGTTGATCGTAACTGGCGGGGAGAAATACACCGCTCCTTCTTGAAAGGGCAGGGCATCTTCGAACTGCTCATACCAGAACGTCTGCGCTCCTTCGGTGGGAATCCCTTGCAAATAGGCTCGCTCGCCGAAACAGACCGGGGTATCCACCACCACGGGCGGCGGGGGTTGGTGAATGATCTGATCCTGGGTCAGGCTGGCCCAACAGCCTTTGTCGGAAAGGACGTTGAGGGTTACGGGAAATACGCCAGCCGTGTCGTACACATGGGCCGGGTACCGAATGGCCCCTCGTTGGGTGCTGTCTCCCATGTCCCAATACCAATCTACGATGCGGTCATCGGCGATGTCGTTGCGGATGGTCGATTGATACACCAGATTGGCCGTATCTCCGATGCAGACGTCTTCCTCCACCTGGAAGGCTACATCTGCCTGCGGATAGACCAAGACATGCTGAAAACTGGTGTCCCGACATTGGTAGTCATTGTACACTTCCAACAAGACCCATTGCGGTCCTTCCCAGGAAAAGATTCGCTCTGGCGTGGGTTCTTCGGTAACGCCTCCATCGCTGAACAACCAGCGCATGCTGGTGAGATTGGCATCGCCAGGGGCATAGGCCAGACTGGAAAGGGCCAGGGTATCTCCTTGACACATCGTGGATGGGGCATCAAAAACGGCTACTGGGGCAGGATAGACGGTGATTTCCTGGATGGCGGTATCGCGGCAGCCATTGTCATCGCGAATCACCAGGGACACATCAAAGGTCCCAAAGTTTTGATAGGTGTATAAGGGGTTGGATTGGCGAGAAGTGCCTCCATCACCAAAATTCCAGTTGTACGACTGTACATTGGACGGCCCGGTATAGCCAAAGCCGAAGACGTTGTCTTCCTGACATTGAGGAACGACGGGGTTCATTTCTGCGATGGGGGGCTGGGGCATGAAGACCGATTCGGTCGCGGGAAGGGCCACATTGCCACAAAAATCAGTAACGCTGCCCACCAACGAAACGGTGTAGAAATCCGGCTGTGAAATGGGGGGCGAAACCACCAAATCGAAGCTACGACTGTAGCCACTGCCATCGTCCCGGCAATTGGGGCTGAGAACGGCGGAGAACTGGTAGGGCCCGCCGGGGCCAGTGAAGGTAAAATCAGCGGCATCTACGGTACTACACAAGACCGGTTCATCAAATTCCACCGTAACGCCGTGGCAAAAGCTGGTCATGCCGGAGATTTCTGGGGAATCGTCGTCGTAGAGTTGGGCGGAAGCTTGGGAAAAATCCAGGGTGTAGCCAGAGTTGGAAGCGGTGAAGTTGGAGACGTTCAATGCGAACCGCTGTCCGGCCTGCACGATGAGGCAAGGCTCGTTTTGTTCGGGGCAGTTAAGGCTGCCATTGGCTCCGGTTTGCCCGCCACAGCCATTGTTGAAGGTCCAATTGCAGGAAACTTCCAGGCTGGCATTGTTGGGGATGTCGGCGCAAGAAGCGTTGGAGAGGTCAAATAAGGCCCAGTCGTAGTCATCCAAAGGATCTACGGGCACAATGGTGAAACAGAGGTTGCCGCCATTCTGTACGGTGAAGGTGTACCAGACGCTGTTGCGTTCTCCAATGACCATGCAGGAATTGGTCCCGGTGATTTCATCTGGATCTTCTCCAGCTCCTGAATAGGCATTGGGTTGGACGTAGATATCCTGGCAAACCGGCAAAGCGAGAAAGCAATCTTGCTCGGGTTGGTTGGGGGGCAATTGAGCCTGGAGAGACAAGGGAGAAGAGAGGAACCACATCAGGGTGGCCATCACAAGCGAACGATACATGAGAGTGGGTACAGGTTGGAGCTTTTCAGGCTCAAAAATGGAGAAATTCAGCAGGCTCCGTAAAGAAAGTTGTGGCAGGACATTACATGAAGATTCGACCAACAAATCCCTGACTTTCAGACAACTTGCGAAAGTTCTCTCCCAAATTTCTGACCATTTCTGCCGTGGAACATCATTTTCCGACAATTGGAACGTTTTCATAACATCCAGAGAATAAATTGCCCTGTGAAACCTGCTGTCCCCCTCCTATCTTTACTACAACGAAAAATTCTCTCCGAGATTTTTTCTGGCTTTTTCCTAACGATTGGATGGTATAGGTATTTGGGTGGGCTTGGTTTTCCTGTGGTGAATCAGCCTGCCTAAGATCGTTTGTAGTGTAACGCCTAATCAGAAAACGCTGCTGTAATATGGCATCATTAACTCCCCATAACGGGCCCCTGGGAACGCGATTGGCGGCGCATTTGTTACGCAGGACCAGCTTCGGTCCTACCCGTACCGAAATCGACTCCATCGCTGCTATGACCGCCGATCAGGCTGTGGACCTGATCATGCAAATTCCCCCCTTGCCAGAAGATCCCGTAGATCCAGAAACCGGATTGACCTGGTTTCCCCAGGGTCGCACCACGGCCAATTCCGAAAATGAGGACCTGAAAATGATCATCAACTCCTGGTGGCTCTATCAGGTGATGAAGCCTTCGCTGGCCCCGACCGTCGCCCATAAATTGTTCTTCTTCCTCCACACCTGTTTTCCGACTGGATTTCTGGACATCGAGTGGAATGAGAATTTCTACTACACCCTCCGTTTGTTCATGGCCTATTTGGAAGGCAGCTACAAAGAACTGGCTTTCAAGATCTGCCTGGACAATGGGATGAATGATTACCTGGACATCGGAGACAGTGTTGCGGGCAATCCCAACGAGAACTTTGTCCGGGAATTCATGGAATTGTACACCATCGGCAAAGGCCCGTCCGCAGGCGAAGGGGATTACACCACCTTCACCGAGCAGGATGTGATCGAAGCCGCCCGACTTTTGACTGGCTTTCGGAGAAATGATGATTGGGACAATCCTTTATACCTTGATCCCCTGACCAATCTTCCTCAAGCCCGACTGGACGTTTCCAAGCATGATGATACGGATAAGGTCTTTTCGCCTCGCTTTCAGGATCAAGTGATTGTAGGCCAAAATACGGAGGCGGGGATGCTCGTGGAGTTGCAACAGTTTGTGGACATGATTTTCAATCAGCCCGCTGCGGCTGAGTACCTGATGCGCAAGCTGTACCGCTTTTTTTTGCGCTACACCATCAGTGCGGAGGTCGAAAATGACATCATCCTTCCTTTGGCACAGACCTTTCGCACCCAGAATTATGAACTGATCCCGGTGCTAAAGCAACTCTTCAAGAGCCAGCACTTTTACGATGCGGATGATAGCGACAGCGAGGACGAAGTGATTGGTGCCTTGATCAAAAACCCACTGGAAATGCAGCTCGGTATGATGCGCTACTTCCAGGTAGCCATCCCCGATCCAGCCAATGATTTGTTTCACGCCTACGTTACCTTCTTCAACTATGGCATCCAGAAATTGCAGTCAGAAGCCTGCTTTGACCTGTTTGCCCCGCCAGAAGTCGCCGGATATCAGCCCATTTATCAGGCACCAGAATACAATCGCCTGTGGATCAGTGCCAAGTCTATCCCTTCCCGATATGCGATTGTAGATGAATTGCTGGAGGGACCCGATCACCTATTGATTGACGTGATGGGCTTTGTGAATGATCCCACGAACATCCCCGATTTTCAGGGAATGGACATCTTGGGCAATCCGGGGCCCCATCCTGGCGCCAGAATTCCGATCCATTTGTTGGAGAACCTGCTGCCCTACCTCTTGCCGGAGGCTCTGCCTGCTGCGCGACTGGATTACTTCTATACCGAAGTATTGCTTGACAACCTGCCGGAAGAAGATTGGCTCTACGAGTGGGATGATTATGTAGCTTCCGGAGATGACACCAACGTCAAATCTGTGCTCAAGCGCTTGATCCGTGCCATCCTGCAAAGCCCGGAGTATCAGCTCGGGTAAGTTTTTCCCTTCCATTCATTCACAAGGAATCGGTGAATCCACCAGGGCAGAGCCCTCTCTCGCTTCACGACTCTCGTTTCCCGCATCCCACCAAGATGAAAAGAAGAAATTTTCTCCAAAGTATATTGCCCATGGCATTGACACCGCTGGCCCTGAATGGGATTCCAGTGCGCGCCATGGGACGCTCCTTTCTCACCAGTTCTTTCACCTGTGATGACATCAATGACCGGGTGCTGGTGCTGATCCAACTCCACGGCGGCAATGACGGGCTCAATACCATCATCCCCGTCGACCAATATGGCCTTTATAAAAACCTCCGTCCCCTCATTGGCATCAAAGATTCTGGGCCACGGAGCTACATCGACCTCGATACCACCTTACCGATACAGGATCAGGTGGGTCTCCACCCCGATTTGGTCGGGATCAAGGACCTCTACGATGACGGCCAGGTCCATGTAGTCCAGGATGTTTCCTACCCCTACAACAATGGTTCTCACTTTCGGGGAACAGATATTTGGCTTTCGGGTAAAGACGGCGACAACATGCCTGACAGCCCGGAGTCGGGTTGGTGGGGACGCTATTTGGACCATTCTTACCAAGACTTTCCCCAGAACTATCCCAACCCGGACATGGAAGATCCTCCGGGCCTGGAGTTTGGTAGCCACATCATCTCACTGGGATTTCACCGTCAGGCAGGCATTCCGATGGGATTGACGCTGAGCAATGATCCTTCGGATTTTGGCACCCTGGTCAGCGGGGTTGGTGGAGCCTTACCGAATGACTTTCCCATTTCTGACTACGGAAGTGAATTGGAATATCTGGTGCAAATGGAAACCAGTACCAATGTGTACGCCCAGCGGCTGGCGGATTTGTACGCCCTTGGCACCAATTCCAT
>JBCCCJ010000276.1:0-6771 GCA_039033615.1 Bacteroidota bacterium | reverse complement strand
TGTCCCACCCGCAACGAGAGATCCTTCGCTAGGCGCTACTTCTTACGACGCCTTTTGTAGCGACATCATTTGTAGTCGTTTGTAGAAATTCGCCGATTTATCAGCCACGAACCTGTGCTGAGTCTTTCCGAAGCATCCACAGATCTCACAAATTCCCAACTCGCTGGCCTATATTTGTGGAAATTCGCTGCGCAATGGGTACAGGTATTTTCTATGACAAATGACACGAATTGGAATCCATGATCCTCAAATTCGGGCAAATTCGTGGCTGATTTCTCCTGGTCATATCCAAGGGGAATGCCAGGATGATAGTTAATCGTAGGAGCGTTCCCCCCTACAATTTCTCTAGCACCTTCTCTGCTGCCGCAGGAATCGGCGTCCCTGGTCCAAAGACCGCCGCTACGCCGGATTCGTACAAAAAGTCGTAATCCTGACGAGGAATTACTCCACCAGCCACCACCAAGATATCGTCCCGACCCAGTTTCTGGAGTTCACCGATGAGCTCTGGGATCAGGGTTTTATGCCCGGCGGCGAGGCTGGAAACGCCCACGATGTGCACATCATTTTCGGCGGCCTGACGGGCGACTTCAGAAGGCATCTGGAAGAGCGGCCCCAAATCGACGTCAAACCCAAGGTCGGCAAAGGAAGTGGCAATCACTTTTGCGCCCCGATCGTGGCCATCCTGGCCCATTTTAGCGACCAGAATCCGGGGACGACGACCTTCTTCTTCGGCAAAGACATCGGCTTGCTTACGAACGGCTTCCACTGATTTCTGATCGCCGCTGGCAGAGGCATATACGCCAGAGATGGCTCGACTTTGCGCTTGAAAGCGTCCAAAGCTGCTTTCCAAGGCATCAGAAATTTCGCCTAAACTGGCTCTTTCCCGGGCCGCCTCCACCGCAAGGGCGAGCAGGTTACCTTCCCCGTTTTTCGCCGCAGCCGCGAGGGCCGCAATCGTCGCTTGACAGGCTTCTTCATTCCGATTGGCACGGAGTTCTTGTAGCCGGGCAATTTGAGATTCCCGAACTGCGGCATTGTCCACTTCCAACACTTCGAAATCCTGGGCCGCCTCCACCTGGAAGCGATTCACCCCCACGATGACTTCCTCCCCAGAGTCAATTTGGGCCTGACGACGGGTAGCCGCTTCTTCGATCCGCATGTTGGGAATCCCGGCTTCGATGGCTTTGGCCATGCCTCCATGGGCGTCCACTTCTTGGATCAATTCCCAGGCGGTATGGGCCATTTCGTGGGTCAGCTTCTCGACGTAGAAGGAGCCTGCCCAGGGATCAACCGCCCGGCAAATTTCGGTTTGTTGCTGGAGGAACAGCTGGGTATTTCTGGCGATGCGGGCAGAAAAATCTGTCGGCAAGGCAATGGCTTCATCAAAAGAGTTGGTGTGGAGAGACTGAGTCCCTCCAAAGGCTGCGCCCATGGCTTCGATGCAGGTCCGGGCAATGTTGTTCTTCGGATCTTGCTCCGTCAAAGACCAGCCAGAGGTCTGACAGTGGGTACGCAGACTCATGGACTTGGCTTTCTGCGGCCCAAATTGCTTCACCAATTTTGCCCAGAGCATCCGTCCCGCTCGCATTTTGGCGATTTCCTTGAAGAGGTCCATGCCAATTGCCCAGAAGAAAGAGAGTCGTGGGGCGAAGGCATCTATTTCCAATCCTGCGGCCAAGCCTGTCCGAATGTATTCTACTCCATCAGCGAGCGTATAGGCCAATTCCAACTCTGGGGTAGCCCCTGCTTCCTGCATATGGTAGCCACTGATGGAGATCGAATTGAAACGGGGCATGTGCTGAGAGGTGTAAGCAAAGATGTCCCCGATGATTCGCATAGAAGGTGCGGGCGGATAGATGTAGGTATTCCGCACCATGAACTCCTTGAGGATGTCATTTTGGATGGTGCCCGACAACTGAGCCGGAGATACGCCTTGCTCTTCTGCTGCGACGATGTAGAAGGCCATCACCGGAATCACGGCCCCATTCATGGTCATAGATACCGACATCTTGTCCAGCGGAATCTGGTCAAATAGGATCTTCATGTCTTCCACCGAGTCGATGGCTACTCCGGCCTTGCCTACATCGCCCACTACCCTCGGATGATCAGAATCATAGCCCCGGTGGGTGGCGAGATCGAAGGCTACGGAAAGCCCCTTCTGACCCGCGGCGAGGTTGCGGCGATAGAAGGCATTGGATTCTTCTGCGGTAGAAAACCCGGCGTACTGCCGCACCGTCCACGGACGGGTGGTGTACATGCTTGCGTATGGTCCCCGCAAAAAAGGCGGTTGTCCGGCTCCAAAGCCTAGATGCTCCAAACCCTGTAGTTGTTCCGGCCCAAATACAGACAATTGGTCGATAGCGGGAGTGCTGCCTTCTATGGCTACCTGAATTCGCTCAGGGATGCTCAGGTTCAGCTTTGAAAAATCTGGTCGCATAGCTCAGGAGTTGCTGATGTCTGATTGTAACTGAGAAAATGCCTGAATCAGGCCTTGCACCCGGCCATTCTTGACGTTGGCCTGGAAGCCTCCGCTCTGCTCCAGGGTCTGGAAGAGTTCCCAGGCTTGTTGGGCCAGTTGGTAGGTGGCGGTCTCCACATAATAACTGCCGCCTGCGGGGTCTTGCACCTGATGGAGATGGGTTTCATGCCGCAACAATTGCTGGACATTTCTGGCGAGCCGAGCAGATTCAGCGCTCTCGACTCCCCCTGTGCTGTCATGTGCCCGCACAATCAAGGCATCTACGCCGCCAAGGATGGTAGACATGGCCTGAGTGGTGGCCGGCAACAAATGATCCAGGGTCTGCTCACTGGTCTGTAGGCGCTGGGAGGTCTGTCCCAACACAAATGGCATGTATTCGGCCTCTGCTTCGATTCCATAAGCAGTCAGCAGTTGACTCATCAATACGCGAAAAGCCCGAAATTTTGCCATCTCAACAAAGAAGCGGTTGCCCACCCCAAAGGTGACCGCCAAGTTTTTCAACAGTTCCGGTACCTCATGCCCAAATTCTCCCAACCAGTCCAGGTATTCGACTATGGTAGATAAGGCGAAAGCCAATTCGTGAGTTGCGCCCCCCCCCTGCTCATGCACGTAGCGGAGGTCCAGCCCCAAGCCTCGGAAATGGGGCAGGCTGGCCGTATTTTTTAGTCCCCCCTCACAGCGAGACCAGTCCGCAGCATTGGGGGTCTTTCCTTTTGCGGCCGAGGTAGAAATGGGATCATTGTATAAGGTGCCGGTGATCCGATCGGCTTTGCCGCCCTGCAATTGATGGATCATGCGCAGGTCGGTGGTGGTCAAAATGGGCGCTTCCTCAAGGTCCAAATGGACCGCACAAGCGTCCAAATCCAACTGTTGCCAAACCTCAGCAGATACTTGCTCGCCGCTCAGCAAAAAGCCATATACCCCGGTGGCTCTGGCTTCCTGTGTTCTGCTTGCAGCTTCGGGCGCATCCAAGCTGATTTCCTGCACCATTTGCCAATGGTTGTTTCCGGCATGTACCCCGCGCAAAAAGGGCGACTCCCCCGGCTCAGATCCCGTCCAATGGGTTGGGTAATCAAGGGCATCTTTGGTCAAGAAAGGAGGGAGCGAAAGGCCCGGTTCGGCTTGCCAGTTCAGGTGCTCAGGAGACTGCCCTTTGAGGCTCTTGCTAAGAAGCGCTTCCCACTCGGTCAACGCCTGATCGGGAAATTCGTCGCGAAACGACAGCGGCTGATTGGTCATAGGAGCGAGTATTTTCAACTATTTCCGTAAATTTACGTTGTCCTATTACAGCATCATAATGACATTAGTACCATGGCAGAAGTGATAGATCTTCCTATAACCATTACAGAGACCGCCATCGCGGAAATCAAGCGCCTTCAGGCAGAAGATCCTGAAAAAGCGAATCAAGTCCTTCGAATTGGCGTCAAAGGGGGCGGTTGCTCCGGCCTTTCCTACATCCTGGAGTTTGACGAAACCAACGAATTGGATCAGGAATTCACGGTCGAGGGAGTAACAATCGTCCTCGATGCGCGTCATGGATTGTACGTCCAAGGCATGACCGTCGACTTCAAAAATGGCCTCAACGCCAGGGGATTTGAGTTCATCAACCCCAACGCCAAAGAAAGTTGTGGCTGCGGAGAGTCCTTTTCCGTCTAGCTCTTTTCCTCTCAAAAAAACCTAACGCTCGCTGTACCTTCCAGCGGGCGTTTCGCTTTTTCTGAAAACCTGCCAAAATTGCTACCTCCGGTTCTTACAACCTTCCCCGCTTTGCTTTTGTCTTTGGCAGGTAGGGTTTTTGACACTTCTCCGGTAAGTTTACCAACAACCTTACAGCGCAGCAACCTCTACCTAACCTGAACTCCATGCGGTTCTCTCTCCGCTTTCGATGGATCATTTGGCTATTCGCATCGACTCCCCTGCTTGTTTGGGGGCAGCAGGGCTATGAGGCCAGTTGGCGGGCTGGTCTGAGTGCCCAGCAGCAAAATCCGGCTTCCGCGACTGCTTCTCCATACCGAAAGGAAATCATGTTCGGAGGCCTGAGCCTAGCGGCCAGCAACAATTTGTTTTCCACCAATGTGCCCACACAGTTTGTCCCCAGCCTGCTGGTTCAACAGTTGGGAATGGGCGTAAGAGGGCTCCCCTACCTGACCAATCTGCGAGGCTTGGATGGACCTGCGGCCAATGAAGGCCCGTGGAACGCCTCTCACCAAACCACCATCATGGGTCCCGGAGCCAGTTGGCGACTGAAAACTGATCCCGATTGGGTAGAACGGGGTCTCTCCCGACGGGTGTTTTCGCTGCGGCTCGAACGCCACGAAATGAGCCAGATCAATGACTTGGACGCCTCGCTCATTCAGCCAGTTTTGCATGGCTTGTCCAGCGATAGCGCCAACTGGGAGAATCAATCCTTCCAACTTTCTCATCGGGAATGGGACGCCTTGGCCGGTGGCTTTGGGTTGAGTTGGGGGCGCGGCAATCATCTTGTGCATCTGGGTTTGGAAACCAAGCTCCTGAGTGCGGGCAGTTTTATGGAAGCCAACGTGCATGCCCTTAGTGCCGATCAAGAAGCCGATCGTCAACTGTTGATATCCGCCGATTCGATTCAGCTGCGCTACAACCCTAGCTTTGCAGAAGCCTCTCGTCCCGGCGGTCAGAGCCGATGGGGTGATTTTGAATACAGTTTTGGCTATGAGGTAGCCATTGGACTCATCTACCAGCACATCAATTACAATCGGGAACCCAAACTAGAAATCGGAGCCTCCGTGCAGGGCATCGGGCACCTCCAATACTGGAATCTGACTTCTTCCCGCTACCAACTCGACAAAGAAATACTTGCACCGGAAGAATTGGATGCGTTCACCCTGGGAGCAGAACAAGCCAATCTGCTGCTGCAACGTCTGGATAGCAATGCCCAATTGGGAGTCAATGGACAGAGAGTTAACCTACCCCTTCGCATCACCTCCCACGCCAAATATCGACTCTCCGATAAGTGGGGCATTCAGGTTCGGGCGGATGCCATCCAGCTGAACCCAAGGGAATGGGAGACCTTCCTGCGAGCCACACTTTGTTGGGAGAAAGGCAAATGGGGCTTCTTTGTGCCCGTTTCCGCTTCCTCTCAGGCAGATCCCGCCGTGGGGGCCTACCTGAGCATCGGAGAAGTCCTGGTACTCGGCTCCAATGATCTGCTGACAAATCTGGTTACCTCTGCCAATCGGCAGGGGGTAACGCATACGCACTTTTTTGCCGCCTTTCGAATTCCCCTTCAGAAAGAATATTAATCCCCTGGATTTGATCAACTGCAATTTTTCTCTCCCATTATGCGATTCCATACGATGACAAAGCTTTCCATTTTCACCCTGGTCCTGCTCAGTTGGTCCGTAGCAGGAATCAGCCAAAATTTCCTCCATGGATCCTACAAACGCACCGAAGTGTCTTTTGAGGGAAGCCAACTGGTGATTTCAGATTTTCGCCGGAAGAAGAACAAACACGGCATGGTGAAGGCCAAGTATTTCGCCAAAGACGCCAACGATCAATTCCGAGACTGGCAGGACAACAAACAGATCCTGTTCTATTGCTCGGGAGCCTTTTCTGAAAGTTGGGACACCGACAGTCCCCCTTTGGGCATCTGTGTGGACAATGGACGCATCGTCAACCGCAACATCGACAACCGCATGGATGGGCTGATCATCGTCTATAACGGTGGCGCTCAAGCAGGCGGCATCGCGGTGGTCAACATCGAAAAAGACAAGGTAAACGTCAACCAGGGACAACGCGCCTCCTACAACCTCCGCAATGCCAGCGAACGTTCTGGCTTTCTGCGTTGGGCCAGTTCGCAGGATGCGACGGTATTCCAAACTCAGTTGATGTACACCAAGGCCCATTCCTTTGGGTTCTCGGATCACAACCTCACTTATGGGGAAAAGGCCGAACGCCGCTTCCTGGCGATCTGCATGAAAAACGGGGTGGTCCATCACGTGGTGATCGATCATCCGAATTCTGACTACCTCAACCGAGCCGCAAAACGAGTCTGTGAGTACCTCTCCGAAGAACTGGACTATGAGATTTACGGCTTGTTCAACCTCGATACCGGGGGCAAAAATATCATGAAGGCGTTTGACGAGGACGGCAATCAATTGGCCAATGGCCCAGAGGACGTCAGCATCGCCACCAATCTACTGGTGTACTATGTGGAATAAGCTTCCTTCCATATCGCTCCTGACCTATTGCCTGATCGGATGCTGGTTTCTGTCTAGCTGGTCCCCTTTGTTGGGGCACGGCCATCGGCTTCGGAC
>JBCCCJ010000275.1:0-6798 GCA_039033615.1 Bacteroidota bacterium | reverse complement strand
GCGGTCCAGTTCTTGGCAGCAGAACGATTCGGTTGTTCGCCCAAGCAGATCAGTTTTCTGGATCAAAGCGGGCAAGGCAGTGGCCTGATTACCAATTGGTTGTGGGACTTTGGAGATGGAAATACTTCCCCCCAACAATTCCCTAGTCATACCTACACCGCAGATGGTGTCTATGACGTCAGCCTAGCGGTTGTGGACCTCAACGGGTGTAGCGACAGCCTGACCCGACCACAATACATTCGACTGGATCATCCAGAAGCAGATTTTACGGTCTCCAGCAATCAAATTTGTCCGGGGACTTTCTTGAGCTTCCAGGATGTATCTATTCCCGATACTACCCTGGCAGGTTGGTTCTGGGACTTCGGGGACGGAAATACTTCTACGGATCCGAATCCGATTCATGCCTATACTTCAGGCGGCACGTATACCGTGAGCTTGACAGTTACCAATGTGCTGGGCTGTTCTGATACCGAAACGAAGGTGAGCCAGGTAGAAATTCTGCCAGCGCCTACCCCCTTCTTTACCGTGTCAAATCCGATGGGATGTACCCCGTTCAGCACCATCTTTACGGATAATTCCATTGGCAATAGTTCCCCCATTGTCGCATGGAGCTGGGCCTTTGGTGACGGAGACTCTTCCACTGCGCAAAGTCCGGCTCATACCTTCCTGCAATCAGGGGTGTACCCAGTGAGCCTGACCGTAACGGACAACAATGGGTGCGAAGCGACTTTCACCCAGTCCGTAGAAGCCCTGAGTCTTCCGGTGGCGGATTTCTTATCCGTGGATACCGTAGATTGTGCGCCACACAGCGCGCAGTTCACCGACTTGTCCACTGGTACTTCTCCGATCATCGGCTGGAGTTGGGATTTTGGCGACGGAGGAACCTCTTCTCAGCAATTCCCGCTGTATTCCTACACCCAGGATGGAAACTTCGATATCAGTCTGACGGTGACCGATCAAAACGGTTGTGTGGGAGCTACGACCAAACCCGCCTACATTCGGTTGAGCAATCCAGATGCCGCGATCGGCATGGATACGACCCTGGGGTGTCCCGGCTTGCTGGTGAGCTTCAGTGATTTGTCCAATCCTGACACCACTTTGTTGAGCTGGAGTTGGGACTTTGGAGACGGAACGGGTTCTTCGGTGCAAAACCCAACCCATTTATACCAAAATCCAGGGCTCTATACGGTGAGCTTGACCGTAACCAATGTGCTGGGGTGTAGCGATACCGAGGTACTGAATCAAGGCATCAACATCAGCACGCCACCAGTTGCCGCGATTGGTGTACCTGCCAATCAGGGTTGTGTGCCATTCGAGGTCGATTTCAGCGATCAAAGTACCGTGGTTTCTTCTCCTTTAGTGAGTTGGAACTGGGACTTTGGGGATGGCAACAGCAGTAGCCTGCAGGAGCCGATGCATACTTACACGCAGGCGGGAACCTATCCCGTCAGTTTGACTGTAACGGATGCCATCGGTTGTAGCGCTACGGCTTCTGAATCCATCACGGCTACCGCTCCACCCGTAGCGGAATTCTCCGCCAACGATAGCATGGGCTGTGCGCCTAAGGTGATCATCTTCAACAACTTCTCCAGTGGTGCCCATCCAATTGTGAGCTATGCCTGGGACTTCGGGGATGGCGGCACTTCGATCCAGCAGACGCCATCGCATCTCTATGATCAAGATGGGGTGTACACCGTGAGCCTGACCGTAACTGACATCAACGGCTGTACGAGCACCCTGACCCGTCCCAACTACATTCGCCTGTCTCATCCAACTGCGGACTTCAGTGTGAATCAAGCCAATGGCTGTATCGGCGCAGAATTTGCCTTCACAGATGAAAGCATCGGAGACACCACGCTGGTAGGCTGGCTATGGGACTTTGGAGATGGGCAAGTATCGACTGAACAGAATCCGATTCACAGTTTCGATACCGATGGAAGCTATGCGGTTACGCTGGTGATCACCAATTTATTTGGTTGTCGGGATACCATTTCTTATCCAAATCTGATCAATATCTTCGAAGGGCCAACTCCGATCATCCAGGCTTCTGATACCAGTGGCTGTACTCCCTTGCAGATCACCTTGACCAACCAAAGTACCAGTCCGTTTGGCCTGATCGATTGGGAATGGTTCGAGGATGGGGTTTCGGTCGGCCAATCTCTGGCGATCAATCGCCTCTATACGGAGCCTGGCGATCATGAGATTGAGCTATTTGTAACTGATGCCAATGGTTGTGTGGACAGTACCATGCAACTGGTGCACGCTCGTCCGATTCCGGTGGCCGATTTTACCTACTCCGATTCTATCGGTTGCGGTCCGGCGATCATTGCGTTCAACGATCTATCTGCGCATACGCCTACCGATTGGTTCTGGGAGTTTGGGGACGGTATGACTTCTACGGTGCAACATCCGATTCACACCTATGAAGAAGACGGTTTGTATAGTGTGCGCCTAACCATTACCGATCAGTATGGCTGTACCGATGACATCGAACGCATCAATCTGATTACCCTGGATCACCCAGAAGCCAGCTTTACCGTGGACTATGATCTGTCTTGCCCGCCTATTGAAGCCACCTTTGCCGCGAGTGGTTCTGGTTTGTTGGGCATTTCGAAGTGGGAATGGGATTTCGGAGACGGCACCATTGTAGTTGCGACCCAAGATACCGTGCTCCACAGCTATGCAGACGCAGGGGTGTATGACGTGGTCTTGACTGCCACTGATTCTTTGGGATGTAGCGTGGTGGTGGATCGGGAACAGGTCATAGAAGTACTGGCGAATGTGGTGCCAGATCCTGTGGATATCTACGCTGTGAGTGTGTTGGGAGATGAACTGGTAGAAGTGCGCTTTGCCGCCTTCCGGGGAGAATACTTTCAGTACTACACCATCTACCGCGAAGAACCTGGACAAGGCTTTGTTCCCATCCATACCACGGAATATCTCAGCGATACCGTCTTCCTGGATACCAGCGCTAACGCTCGGGAGTCCAGCCATTGCTACAAAGTGACTACCACCAATTTCTGTGGCTTTGAGTCCGATCTCCTGGGTACGGAACAGCATTGTACGGTCGAGGCAACTGCAACCCCGCTGCCGACCCAAATTGTGGTGGAGTGGAATCCCTATCAGGGATGGCCCGTCTCTCAGTACGAAGTGTACAAAGTCAATGACTACGGTCCGTTGAACGTCAGCTTCGTGGGAGTGGTACCTGGGAATGTGACGCGCTTCTCCGAACCATTTGGAGATTGCTTCAACGAAATCAACTATCGAATCCTCGCCATTGGAGAGAATCCGATGCAAATATCCTGGAGTGATACCACGCAGGCGGCAGGGGAAACCGGAGTGGTGGGAAGTCCTCCAGAAGCCATTCGGGTAACTGTTGAGCGAGACACCTTCACCCTGCTAGAGTGGAAGCCGATTGATATGCGAGGGCTGTCTTCGGTGCGGATTGAGCGTTCCGTGAATGGCGGAGACTTTGAATTGCGGGCAAGTCTGCCAGGGGGAGAAATCAGCTTTCAGGACCGAGATGTGCGAGTAGATGACAACAGCTACGGCTACCGCTTGACGGCCATTGACAGTTGTGGAAATGTTACCCCTCAAACGGCTGAACAGCATAGCATCCTGCTGAATGTGGACAAAGACGAGAACACCAACGTGCTCACCTGGACACCATATCGGGATTGGCCGCTGGGAGTGGAAAACTACTACGTCCAAATCTTCAACGACACCATTCAACGTTGGGAGACGGTCGTAGATCTAACCGGCAATGTAACCCGTTTTGAAGACCAAATTACGGAGTTGGATCAGGGCATCTATTGCTATCGAATCCTGGCAACGAGAACGGGGGATACGGACGTGGTGAGCTATTCGAATGAAGATTGCATCCGGGTAGAAACTTCCGTTCATGGACCGAATGCCTTTACCCCGAACGGAGACGGCATCAATGACGAGTTCATGATGAAGGGCTGGCATGTGGCTTCGATGAACCTGCAAATCTTCAGCCGTTGGGGCGTGAAAGTCTTTGAGAGCAACAGCATAGATGAGGGTTGGGATGGCACCTTCCGGGGAAAACAAGTAGAAGAAGGCGTCTATGTCTATGTCGCACGGGGGGTAGGCAACAATGGTTCGGTGTACGTCCGGAAGGGCTCCATCACCTTGTTCCGATAAAACGCAACGTCCTGAAATGTTTGGGCCTCCAACGAAAGTTGGGGGCCTCTTTGTTGGGGGGACGCCAGGTGGTACAAATTCATTGCTGATGTTGGCACAAATGGCAGTCGCTAGGCGCCTGCTCCCAAATCTTCTCTCTTCGATTTGCTACCGAAATGAGCATCCTCCGGGCTGCGATGGTCGATTGACAAGTAAACTCGTGGTGAGCGCCTATGTTGAACGCCTGTGCTGAGCGACAGTCGAAGTATGCCGAAGTATGTTGAACCAACTCTCAAAAAAAAACGAAGCGAATGGCGATTCGCAGCTTGGTGGAAACAGATGCCTCACAGAAAAAATCAGGCGCATCGCTACTGTCATCTACTAGGACATTCTTTTTCTGGTGGCATGTGACGTACCTCCCTTTGTTGTGAGTATCCCTCACTTTCTGGAAAATGTCTACCTTTGGGCGGAATTTATCCTCCCAAATATGTCTAGAACCCTGCTTTTGATTGGCTTGGTGATCGGTACACTCGCTGTCGGGGTGGCGCTGTACCTCTTTGCCTCGCTCAAAAAGAATGACGCTCCCGTGCTTCATGGAGAAGTGACCGCCCATGTTCCCTTTAAGGGAGATTTGAAACTGGATCTGTATCTACCTACCCAACAGGTTCACGAACAAATCCCGGTTCTGGTGTACATCCACGGGGGGGCTTGGATCGCAGGTAGCAAAATCTCGGTCAATAATGCCCGTTTCAACGGAGCCTTCAATGCCCTGCGGGAAGCGGGCTATGCCATCGTTGCGCCCGACTATACCCTTGCTAAATTAGGCAAAACCCCTTTCCCGGCCTGTATCGAAGATGCTTTTGCTGCGCTTGCCTGGGTAGAACAAGAAGCGGAAACCTATGGCTTTGACTTGGGCAACGTGGGCTTGCTGGGAGAATCCGCCGGGGGGCACATTGCGATGATGTGCACCTTTGCTAAGGCGGAAGACTATGGGCAATCTCTTTCTTATGAGCCTACCTATCTGGTGGATGTCTATGGTCCGGCTGACCTGAAGCAATTGTACTACGATCAAGTTCCTCTAGTAGACAGCATCAAACAGCGGGTGGAGCGTCTTCCCGAAGCCTGGCAAGACAACTTCAATTTGCCTTTGTACCTGTTTGGGTTCGATCCTGCCACAGATGCGGAACGAGCAGATTCTTTTGCCTCGCTCTATTCTCCCGTTCAATTCGCCTCTGCCAAAGCTCCTCCCATCTTGATGATTCACGGAGACGAGGATCGGGTGGTGCCTCATTCTCAATCCCAGCTGCTACAGGCCAAACTAGAAGAAGTGGGGCGCAGCTACCAATTTCAAACCCTTGAGGGAGTAGATCATGCCTTCAGAGGGGCTACCGAGGAACAAAAAGCCCAAGTCCAGCAGTGGATCACCGACTTTGTGTTGGCAAATTATCAGAGGCAAATTGGCACATGAAAAGTGTCATGCTGAGCCTGCCGAAGCATCTCATGTGTCTCTATGATGGACAAAAGATCCCTCGGCAGGCTCGGGCTGACACGCGTGATGGAATGAAATTTCGTTTACACTGTACTTAGAAGGGGTACCTCGAAAATTGTCTGAGAACCGACATGACAAAGGGCTCCCTTCACAAGAAGAGAGCCCCGCAAGTCTATAAAGATTGACCTCTATCGGGCAGTCTTGACCCATCGCCGAGTCCAACTCTGGGTGCCGTTCAGCACTTGGAAGAGGTACATGCCTGTGGGATAATGGTCTACTTCTAGTTGTCCTTCAGGAGTAGCCGATTGTTCCTGCCACAAGACCTTGCCGCGAAGATCCAGGATGCGAATCTCCCAGCCATTTCCTTGATCCACGGGGAGGGACCAATTCAACAAATCGCTGGCAGGATTGGGAGATAATGTCAGAGGAGAAAGGAGAGCCTGGTCGACGGAGGAACTGCCCGACACTTCTACCGGAAGGTAATTGCTAGAGCGAGTGAGCGCATTCGAAGTGTCAGCATAAGTGATCAGATTATCGCCTACCTGCAAGGGGGAAGGCAACATCACCGCCACGCCATACACCCGAAATAAGCCAGGATCAGCAGAACTCACATCCACACTGTCGCTATTGAACAAGCGCAAAATATTCCCAACCGAATCCGCGAAGGCATATTGATAGCCGAGGGTAGGAGGGATGGCGGCGAGATCATTGCTCATCACGACCCACACTGGATCTGGACCAGCTGCAATGCTGATGGGGGCGTTTGGTGAAACCTGACTTTGGCCGGGACTTGGCGCGACCACGGATAGCTGAAATGGATCGCAGGTCAGGGTCAACAACGGTAAGCCTACATTGGTAACTTCAAAATGATACTCTCCCACATCCGCGTACTGGGCATTGGTCAACCAAGGACTGTTGGTGGTGTCTATTGCGACTCCATTTTTGTACCAGATGTAGGTGTTGTTGGTGATGGTAGGATCAATGCGAACCATGCGGATGCTATCGCCTTCTTCTACCGTCAAGTCCTCCACCCAAAATGGCTGCTGAGGTACGTAGGTGAAGGTATCAACATTCACAAATGGGAGCAAGTCATCAAAGGAGAATTGGGTGCTGGCTACGTTCAGAAAGGTCAACGCAGGCATATTGGGATTCTCGAAATACTGTGG
>JBCCCJ010000274.1:0-6798 GCA_039033615.1 Bacteroidota bacterium | reverse complement strand
CCATAGGGTTCCCAGCGCGACTAGCAAGCCCGTTTGGGTTACTCGGGGATCATCGGGAGCCAATCGTTTTGTTGAAGAAAGTGCCATACTCGGTCGGCGTACAATTGATGGGTGGAGGCATTGGGATGGCCATCGTAGGGCCAGTTGAAATAGCTGGGATCGGTATAATCGACCGTCAGGTCAAGATAAGGCAGACCTTCTGATTCGCATAATTGTTTCATGAAAGGCTGTCGGGGATCTTCGCTGAAGATCGCTACCGCAAAGGCGATTCCCTCCGCCTCGCAAATTCGACGCATTTCCAGGACACAGGCCCGGGTTACGGCTTCTCCGTCTTTGCGGGAGTGACTCCAATGATTGATGAGCTGCTCGATTTGGTTGGCAAGGACCGACCATTCCCTGGCGGAACCTAATACGGGTCGAAAGGCTACCTCGGCTGGCTGGATGCTCAATTCAGGGGGCCGTCCCTTCATGGTCCCCTGGGGAAACTGAATGACGCTCACCGTATCTGCCCCGGTAGTGAGGGCCGTTTCCACTCGCAGCAATTGGGAAAAAGAGCGACCCATCAGGTTTCGTTGCTGGTGGGAATCGAGGTAATGGTAGAGGAAGGCTTTGGGACGAATGCCTTGCTCCACAAACTGTTTGAGCTTGATCAGGCTTTGGAGGGTGCCATGAGCGGGAACGCCTGCATTGAGGACCTGATAGTCAGTCAATTGTTGTTGCAGACGAAAAGGATACGTTTCCTGATCGTTGACGCCCATGCCATACAAAAAGGAGCAACCACTGAGCAAGAGGGGAGGGGAGGAGCTTGCTGGAATTGCATCGCGTCTATTCAGGCGTTGCACACCCCAAGGGGTCTGGTGATGGGTGGCTTGATAAGTCAGGGAATCGTTGATGGTAATCTCGAACCTGCCGGGCAGCAGCCGAAAGCCTTGCTGGGAATCTGGAGCCAGGTGGTGGGTAGGGGTAGAAACCAAGTGATAGTCCGACATGACCTGAAAGCCCACTAGGCGTAAAACTCCTTCTCCAAGCAAGAGGGCAATCAAGAGGTTCAAGCCAATGAGTTGGAGGCGATGTTTCCAGGAAGTGGCGGAAGTCATGGGCATGAAAATTCCAAAATCATTGGCGAAAAAGAGAGAAAGCAAGTTACAAGACCAGCGGCATTTCTTCCAACACCTCGCGCTACCGGAATTGTGGGGACTGATTGCCTGCCTGAACAGGTTGGGGATCTCATCGACGGGCTCGCTTGGGTGGTAGGAAAAGGATGCAATTGACTGGAGCCTACCGCTTATCCAACATGTTCCAGTTGACAAAGCATTAGGTCGATACCAGCCAGTCCTGAACTTTGCCCATCTCATTGGTGGGAGGGATTTGGGTGAAAGTCAGGTGCCTCGGTCGTTCTGGGACGGAGAGTTTCCCCTCAATCCAATCAAGGATTTTGGCTTGTAAAGGGGCAATAGACTCAGATTCCTCTGGCATGATCAATGCCTTGAGACGAGTCCCTTCTTGAGGGTTCATTTTGCGGACCCAGGCTTGCTTGATACCGGGAATGGTCTGAAGCCTGGCAGCAATCTGGAGTGGAAATACGTTGATCCCGCCTACTTGCACCGCTTGGTCTTTTCTGCCCGCGAGCTGGAAATGACGAGCACTTTGCCAATTCAACTGGTCCATCAAGGGCAGCTCATGCTTGTCCCCGGCAGAGCTTATCCGAATGAGCTGCTCATTTTCTCGTTGCAAAAAGGGAAACAAGGTGTATGCTTCCTCCTGAACGTTGCGAATCCCAATGCCTCCAGTTTCAGAAGAGCCGTATACCTCCAGCATTTCGCCAGCTTGGCCTTGGAAATAGGTCCGGGTATCTGGGGAGAGAGGCCCCGTGGAATTCACGCCCCGCCAGCCTGTCTGCCAGGGCAGATTCATCTGCGCCCAGGCCTGCCACCAACTAGGATGGCCGATGAGGAGATCGCCTGGAGACATCCGGAGATCGGGGATCGGTAGCGCCTGAGCATCCTGTACTGGACATGAGAGTTTGGTCGGCAAGAGGACGGTGAACAAAAAGCCATAGATATGGTGGGCTTGAACCACGGACCATATTCTGTTGGCAAGGGGAAACTGAGTCGCCAAGTAATCAACTTCTTGGGTTAGGTCTGCCTTGGCATGAAAACAGCTTTTGGGCGTTCCGGTGCTACCTGAAGTTTGAAACAGCATCGGAATGGCTGGGTCATTGGCGGCTTGTTGGATCTTGTGAAACCAGCTTTCTGCTAGGGGATCATACAGCAGATAGTGAGTCGTTCCGGGCTGAAGCATCTGGAATTGCCCGTGAAAAAAGGCCGCTAATTCCAGGATTTCCAGTGAATCTACTCCCCAATCATCTTTCCAGTTACCTCGGAACTCCCCACGGCGCAAGTTGGGATGCTGCTCCAACCTTGGGCAGATTCGCACCAATTGTTGCTTGACATAAGTCAGAAGTTGGTCCACAGGGAGAAACATCATGAGACCACCGGAAAGGTCAAGGAAAAGGTGGCACCTGCTGGGGAAGACTCTACCGAAATGCTCCCTTCATGCGCCTCTACGATTTGCTTCACGATGGCCAATCCTAAGCCTGTTCCGGTCGCTTTTCCGGAGGTGACAAAGGCATCAAATAGCTTCTGTTGGATCGCAGGCGGAATGCCAGGACCGTTATCAGCTATTTGGGCCAGAATTTGATTGTCTTGTTGCGATGCGCTCAGGTGAATCCGGGCTGGCGAAACCCCTTTGCTCTGTAGGGCTTCCGAAGCATTGTTGATCAAATTGACAAATACCCGGCGCAATTTCCGCTGATCGCCTGCCAGCTTGAGGTCGCCTTGCGTAGAGACGATCATTTCTACCTTGGCTTCCGCTAGCAAGGGTTTCATCTCTTGCTCAATGCTGCGAAGAAAAGTAGGCAGGTGAATCTCCTCCTTGATCAAGGCCGCATTCTGGACAAAATCCCGCATGTCGGCAATGATGTCCATGGCGTGATTGCTGGCCTCAATGATCATGTCTGACATTTCAAGCGTTTCTTCCTCTTCTTGGATCTCCATTTGAATCAATTCCGTGAGGGACTGAATCTGCGAAATAGGCGTCTTGATGTCATGCATGACCATGCTGATGGCCTGGCCGACTGCCGACAGTTTTTCCTGCTGGATCAACTGTTGATTGAGGGTGGCGTTGTGAATGGAGCGCATGGCGTTTTGGAGAAACAATTGAAGCAGGTAGGCTTTCTCCTGATTGAAGACCTCGCCCCTTGGGTGCAGCGCAAAAACACAATAATCCTCCAAGCGGCAGACCACTACTTCTTGGATCAATTCTAACTGCTGCAGGTTGTGAATGTCCACTCGTTCGAGGATGCTTGGGACATCGATGCGGTTATCTCCAATCCCGATGCGGGAAATCTCCTGAAATCCATTGTTTGGCTGAAGTCGCCCGAGAATTGCGTATTCGGTTTTGAGGTAGTCCGAAATTTGATGGAGTAGGTTGCTCAGAAACGTTTCCAGGTGCTTTCCCCCCAGGCCAATTTGGCTGACGACCTGAAGCAGATATTCCAGGTTGGAAAGTCGCTGCCAATCGTACGCTGCTTTGGTGGCCAATTGCAGAATTTCCTCCTGCACAAAAGGCTTCGATAAATATCCAATGTCTGCCCCTGCTTCTTCGACAATTTCTTCCAGAGAGCGATCAGAATAAGCCGTCACAAAAAAGATCTGCACCTTGGGATCGATCTTGCGAATCTCTGCACAAGTAGTGAGACCGTCCCATCCTGGCATGCGCATGTCGCAGAAAATGACTGCGAACGGTTCTCGTTCGTCCAGGGCCGCCTGAACCTTTGCCAGACCTGTTTTGCCATTGTTGGCCTCTTCGATCCGAAAGATGGGGTGATACCTCCGTGGCGGCGGCTCCGCAAGAGATGGTAGATCCCCAAACAGATCTCCGGCAGCAAGTTGGAGATCCGCATTGACGCTATCCTTGACTTCCAGAATTTCCCGGATGCTGTCTCGGACTACTTCTTCATCGTCAATGAGCAAGACTCTCGGTTGTATATCAGTTACCTTCATGGGTGGTTCTTTATGTTTCAAAGGGGATACGAATAAAAAAAGTAGTTCCCTTGCCAGGTCCAGGACTTTCAGCCCAAATTCGGCCCATGTGGGTTTCGACAATTTGCTGACAATTATGAAGCCCCAACCCTGAGCCCTGGGATTTAGAGGTTTTACCGCGTTCAAAAATTCGGGCTAGCTGCTCGGGGGCAATTCCTGCAGCATTGTCCCGAATGGACAATTCGACTTCTTGAGCCGTGTCATCAGCTTTGCCTTGGAGATGCAGGCAGCGTTCCCGATCATCTTCGAGGTCATCATAGGCTTCTGCTGCGTTTTTCAGGAGGTTGACGCAAACTTGAATCATCTTGGTTTGGTCCCCACTAAAGGACGGGAGGTGATAGGGAACATCTTTCTCGATTTGGATGCCCCGCTTTTCAAACATTCGCCCCACCATCACCAGCGAATCCTCGATCAGATCATGGGGTCGAATGAGTGCCCGCTGGCCCTTTTCCATTCCACGGGTATAATGCCGCTGAATGTTGAGCACCTCCTGAATGTGAGAAGTCACTTCTAACAACTGCTGCCCGATTTCCTGAACGGTCTGTTGTCGTTTTTGCAATCCTTCCTCTACTGCTGTCATGAAATGGAGGAGCGCATCGCCTTTTCCGGCTCCCAATACGTCATCCAAACCATCTGATTTGGCCGCAAAGAGGCCCCTAAGCCGATGAATGTGTTGGGTCTCTTCCCAATTGCCCAACGCGTTTAGCTTAGCTGTGTGAGAGCCAAAGGCGGTGACTGCATTGCCGATGTCATGCAAAATACCTGAGGCAATTTCTGCTTTGCCTGCTTGCGTTGCCGCTTCCATGGTGGCAAGTCGGGCCGTCTCTTCTGCTTCCACTACGTTATTTACCTCTTTGAAAGCGACTTGATAGCTGTCTTCGCCCAGCCTCGTGATGGAGAACGACAAGTGAAGAGAAGGCGTGGGAGGCGGCAGGACAATTTCTACCCGTTCGTTTTCACATACGGAACCATAGTTCACCTCATATTCCGTGATGGTCTGCCGAATGTGAGGAGCAATTTTTGCCAGGAGCTGCCAGCAATTGTCTAGAGGCTGACCGTATGAGATGGCAACTGGGAACAGGAGTTGAGTGGCATATGCATTGACCAGTGAAATCTCCCCACTTGCGTTGGTCTGTATCAACCCAAAGGGACATTGATTGATGAATTCTACCAGAGACTGAGCAGGAAGAGAAGGGGGGGCTTCAGATGCCATGATTCAGGGATTGGATCAATCTTTTTGTACCAAAAGATAGGCATGAGCCTCTGCAGGCTGAGCCAATAAGCGTAAATGGACTTTGGTGGGGGCCATATTGTAGGTGAACACGTAGGGCAGGGTTTCATCCAGGATGGCGGTAGGCTGTTCATATTTTGCTGCTACCATAAAGTTGTTGGTGCAGGGAGCGATCTGAGTGAAAAATTGCTTGCCTACCGCATCCGATTGAGCAACTCCTGAAAGATCAGACTCATACTGGTTGTAATACATCACCTCTCCCCCCTGGGAAAGTCGGATGATGCCAAAATCAGCTTGGTCAAGTTCTTGAGCAGAGGCTTGCTCTAGTTGCTCGTAGGTCGTGGTTCCGGAAAACTGGAGGGAAGGAGTCATGATAAAAGAGGATCAAGTACGTGATAGATCTCCTGAAAATCTCATATTTCACTGGAACTTCCCATTCAACAAGTATCGAAATATTACAGACCTCTTGTGAGGAATTTTCGAAGACGTATGTAACGAAATGCTTCCCTTTTGAACAAGGCGGCAATTCTACATAGTGCCGGGAGAAAAGACTCTTAGTGATACTTGAAAAATAACTTCCTCTTTTCGCGTAGATATTTCTTTCCAGATCAAGGAAGGAAAACCGAGTTTGGCGGGCCAAATGAGGCTTTTTTTGACGAAGAGATGGGAAGAAAGAACGAGTGAAAAGGTCCAAGTTGTTTTTTGAGTCTCACTTACATGGAAAAAGGCACCCGATTCGATAGAATCAGGTGCCAGCATGAGGTTCGACAACTTAATTTGTCTGGTTAGAAATATCTTTCGGGATTGACCCGAATTCCGTCTCGGATGACCTCGTAGTGGAGGTGCGGATTGGTACTACGTCCAGTGCTACCAACATATCCGATGGTGTCGCCTTCTTCGACGATCTCTTCCTGAGAGACAGTTACGTCCGAGAGGTGCGCATACAGGGTACAATAGATTTCGTCGTGTACCAAAATGATGTGCTTACCATAGGAGCTGCTGTCCGAACCGGCAACCAATTTGCCGACTTTTCCAGTGGCTGTTGCCAAGACCGGAGTACCCAAGGGGGCAGGAAAATCAATGCCTGCATGCATTTTGTCAACCCCGAGAATGGGGTGGCGGCGCATGCCAAAAACACTGCCTAATGGGTAGCGGTCGGGGACTGGCCGACTGGCGGGAATGATGTCAATGTCAAAGGGATCAATCGTACGAAGGTGAGCAACTTCCATCCGCAAATGAGAGGCGGCGCTCAACTTGGTACCAAGAGAAGGAGAAGTGGTCTCTGCCAGAGGATTGGGGGTGGAGAAGGTATTGCCTTTGGTTGCGAGCAATATCACTCCTGCCAGGGTGATTCCCAACATACTCCAGAGAATTTTCTTCATATTGTATGGCTTAACATTCCAAAAAAACCGAAAAGAACGAGACAGGTTTCCGTCTTAGATATGTCTTTGCCACTAGGTGGTG
>JBCCCJ010000273.1:0-6799 GCA_039033615.1 Bacteroidota bacterium | reverse complement strand
CCAGCCGCCTTGCAACTGTAATTGGTCGGAAGCCCGCTCTTCTACGGAGTAGTTGATGTCTACGGTACCATTATTTTGGTTGGGCGTCGGATTCACACCCAACTTTTCCTGATCAAAGTAGTTCAGAGCCAGAATCTGACGTTGGGTCCGAATGATGTCCCGGCGACTGAATTTGCTACCTGGATCGGTCCGCATTTCCCGACGGATGACATTTTCACTGGTTTTGGTGTTTCCAGCAATGGGCACTTTGCGGATGGTGGCCTGAATGCCCTCGTAAATGCGCATTTCCAGGTCGATGGAATCGCCTTCCACGGCTACTTCTACTGGGTCGAGGTTGAAGAACAAATACCCATCATCCAGATATAGAGAACTGAGGTCCGAACCGTTTGGATCTCCAAAGAGGCGTTTTTGAATCCGCTCTTTGCTGTATACATCGCCTTTCTTGATGCCCAAGACGGCATTCAGAAATTCAGAATTGTATTTGAAGTTACCAGCCCACTCAATGTCGCGGTGGTAGTAGCGCTGGCCTTCTTCGATTTCCATTCGAACGATGACGTTCTTTTCGTCGATCTGATAGACAGTATCGGATTCGATGGTCGCATCCCGGTAGCCCGCTTCATTATAGGCAGCGATCAGGCCAGCTTTGGCTTCCTGGAATTGCTTTGGCACATATTTGGACCGCGCCCAGAATCGCCAAAACGCCCGCTGATGAAATTTCTTCAGCTTGCGTCGAACCTTTTTGTCGGTGTAGATAGTATTACCCTCAGTGATGATTTGTTTGATGCCAATCCGGTTTCCCTTGTTCACCTTGATGTTGACCACCACACCGTTTTTGAGGATTTTGTCAGGCTCTTCCTGAATATCCGCACTGACGTCATAGAATCCCTTCTCAACATAGAAGTTGCGAATGATTCGTTTGGCGGATTGTTGCTTGGATTCGGTGAGAATCGTTCCTCGAATGAAGTTGATCTTCTCCCTGAGATCATCCGCCTGGGATTTGCTGATGCCCTGAAAGGAGAACTGAGAAATGCGAGGGCGTTCTTTGACCTCAATGACGAGGAAGATTTTGTCCCCTACCACATTGTCTGCCCGGATGGAAATGTCTGAAAAGATGTTCTCATTCCAGAGTCGTTTGATCACATCTGAGATCTGATACCCTGGGACGGTCACCGTTTGGCCGACGACCAACCCACTTTGGCTGATGACGGTGGTTTTGTCACTGTACTGGGTGCCTTCTACTTCCAGCCCTGCAAGCACATAGGTCTTGGACTGTTGCTGCTGTTGGCGTGGCATGGGCTGCTGCCCAAATACTGCCAGGAGGCTGGCATTCAACAGGATCAGGATGAGGAATTGCTTCATCACGATTGGATTTGTTCACTGATTTTGCCAAACCTTCTTTCTCTTCTTTGAAAGTCAAGGATGGCTTCAAACAGGTCTTCCCGGCGAAAATCTGGCCAGAGTTTGTTGGTAAAAAAGATCTCAGCATACGCAATTTCCCACAAAAGAAAGTTGCTGATCCGATGTTCTCCAGAGGTCCGGACAAGCAGTTCCGGATCGGGGCAATAGCTTGTACTGAGGTGTTGGCTGATGGTCTCTTCATCAATTTGGTCAGGACTCAGGACACCGGCCTGGACCTTTTCAGCCATTTGTTGAATTGCGTGTGTCATATCTGCCCGTGCTCCATAGCTTAACGCTAAAGTAAGGGTCATCCGTTGGTTGCCCTGCGTCATTTCTATAGATTCTGCCAGATTTCGCTGACATTTGCCCGGCAGACGAGCGATATCCCCGATGGTATTGAGACGGATATCATTATCCATCAGGGTCTTGGTTTCTTTGCGAATGGTATCGATCAACAAAGTCATCAGCGCGGTCACCTCTGCTTTGGGGCGATTCCAGTTTTCGGTTGAAAAGGCGTAGAGGGTCAAAAATTCAACCCCTAATTCAGCTGCACCCTCAGTAGTATCCCGCACCGCTTTGATCGCATTTCGGTGCCCAAAAATCCGATGATTGCCTTTTGAGCGGGCCCAGCGTCCGTTTCCATCCATGATTACCGCGATGTGCCGAGGCAAATTGTTGCGGTCAATGTTTTCCTTGATGCTCATTGGGTATCGGTGTGGTCAGAATCAAACCGACCGATTCAAACAGGCACAAAAGTAATAAATTGACCATTGGAGAAAAAGGGAATTTTGTTCCCTCTTTTCTAGACAGAGGAAAAGCCCCCACAAATGGTTGCATAAAGGGGGAGAAAAAAATCGGCCTTTTGCTCTAAAAACAAAAGGCCGAAGGGATTCAGGAGGAAAATTGGGTCGATATCAGAACTGAGGACACTTCACCCAGTCAAGAATGTAGGAGATTCTTACACAAGAGTAAATGTACCAATCTGTTTGCGTTCGGTCCCCTCGGATGCCATTCACCACACTTGCCCCTTCCGGGAATTCATTCAGGTCAATCCGGTCGGACAACAAGGCTGCCACAGGATTCTGCGCGCGCAGATCGTCTAAGTTGGGATATACCCCACTGACGTCGTCGAGATAGTCGGTGAACGTCTTGCGAAAGCCAGTTTCGATTTCGAGATCCAAGCGACGGCTGATCGCAAATCGAACCCCCGCTCCCATGGGCACGCTGAATTGCGTCAGGTTATATGGCTCAGGATAGAGTTCGTTGGGGTCTGCCAGATTCTGGCCTTCGGTTCCCAACGGCTGAAGATCATACCATCGGTCTCCCAGTTGGGCTTGTGGATTGAAGGAAAAGAGGGCAATCCCGCCAAAGACATACGGCACAAAAGGGGGGCGGTACACATAGCTCCGATCTGTCGGAACAAAATCAAAAACCACCATGCCATTGAATTCAGTAATTGGAGTCCGAAAACTCAAATTTCTTCGCTGCCGAACGTCATTGAAAGAAACCGCATCGGTGGCCCGAGCCCAGCCTCTGAAAAAGCCTAAGCGGGCCGTCATAAACGGATTCATTCGATAGGAACCCGCGAGTCCTAGTCCGGCTTTGGTGAAGCGAAAAGTCAAATCGTCATCCAGGTCTCCCAGATAATTGGTCGAACCAGTGGAGACGCCGACTTTGAAAT
The DNA here is from genome assembly GCA_039033615.1 of Bacteroidota bacterium. Lineage (GTDB taxonomy): Bacteria > Bacteroidota > Bacteroidia > J057 > J057 > JBCCCJ01. The sequence continues at coordinate 3,720 of JBCCCJ010000273.1, read as the reverse complement.
AGCCATAGCGGAATTGAGCGGTAACTTCGCTCATGCTAAGCAGGACAAGGAGGAATATCACTGCATATTTCAGGACCTTCATGAACATGCTATGTTTTTCTGGTAGAACACTGGCCATTTGCGTTGGCGGCCAAAATTACGGATCGCAGGTAGAAGAACCAATCTAGAAACCAAAAGATGTCAGTCGCTAAGATGTCTGAAAGTGCGAATGATGGAAAAGTCTGAGGTGAGTAAAGCCAAAAGTCTGCAAAATTTGGGAAACATAAAATTTGCAAGCCTGGAAGCGCTTACATCATTTTTTCCGTGCGCACAGGTGGAAATTCGAATCTAAGTGTAGGAAAAACCCTGATACCCTACTCCATACAGGGGACTCTTTTTCTTCTGCTATGGACGAAAGACCCAGGTAAGAACGAGATGGTTGGCTGGCTGATTTGGCAAAGTACTAATTCCGCAAATCACTGCCCCACATGAGACTCTGGCGAAGATTTTCTACGTATTTGTTGTTATGAGTTCGGACCAATTGAATCTGAAAATCGGCTTTCCGAACGGCGATGGCCTGTCTGGTATTGACCAGGCGGGAGCGGGTATCCATCGCTACAATGGCTTCTCCAGATCGGCTTTCGATTTCAAAGGAAACCACCCAATCGTCGGGAATGACTACTGGTCTGACGGTCAAAGAATGGGGAGAAATGGGGGTGATGGCGAGCGTGGCCGCAGAGGGAAAAATGATGGGTCCGCCACAAGAAAGGCTGTATGCCGTAGAGCCGGTAGGAGTAGCGACCAATACTCCGTCCCCCCGATAAGAATTGAGATATTCTCCATTGATGTAGGTGTGGACCGTGATCATCTCATTGGTCTTGGATTTGTGGATGGTCAGGTCATTGATGCCATAGGGGGTTTGCCCAAACAACCCGGGCGGATCTGACACCACAGAGAGCAGGGACCGATGATCGAGTCGATACCGATCCTTGAGAATTTCACGGGTAACTTCAATCAATTGAGACTGAGTCGCGCTGGTCAGATAGCCGAGCCGCCCAAAATTGATGCCCAGAATTGGCATGCCCAGGTCTCCGATGAAGCGAACTGCTTCGAGCACGGTACCGTCCCCTCCAAAGCTGTAAAGCATGGGACAATCCACGAGTTGGTCCCGATGGGAAAAGGTCGCGGGCGCTTCTGAAAACAGGTCCGGGAGCCGCTTGCGAAGTTGTTCCGCATACGGCTCATACATGCTCATTTCAATTCCCTGCTGCTTCAGGTATCGAAAAAACTTCCCCAGATTACTGGTATTGGTTTTGGCGGTGATGCGTCCGAATATTGCTAGCTTCATAGATGTTGGCTATGCCAGGGCCAGGATGCTGACGAACTGCAGCGTGACAAAGGTACACGGAAAAAGCAGAATGTCGCATCCTTACTTGATTGGCAGAATGGCATTGAAATACAAGCCTCCATCTCCCTGCCGATTCCAGGCGTATTCCACCCGAAAGAGTAGGTCGAAAAACATGACCATGTTCAAACCTGGCCCATATCCTACCAGCCATTGGTCTTTCCAGTGGGGATCCAGGTTGTTGAAACTTCCGTCTCGAACGTATCCGATGTCGCAGAAAGCGGTAGCAAAGATCCCGAAGGGAAACCGCTGAAATCGCCGCAAAGGAATGAAAGGAAGTCTGAGCTGTTGAATCGGGAAGAGGGCAAATTTTCCTTCTACCTTGCTCATGTGAATGAAGGTCCCGTCGATGGCGTAGGGATCATATCCGCGCAATTCATAACTCAAGTTGGCGAATTGAGGTCGGTACATCCCGATGAAGTGTTTCTCGAAATAGGGGATGCTATCGCCCAAGGTGAGGAGTTGCTGGGTTCCATAGGTAAAGTTCCACCGCTTGCCAATGGGGAGGTGGTGAACCCAACTGAAGCCAAAACTGGCAAATTGCGTGCTCGCAATAGGCTTTGGGCCAGCAAAACGCGCCTGCATCTGCCATTTGTACCCTTTTTGTGGGAAGGTATGCCAGTCCCTCCGGTCTTCATGGAGGGAAAAGGCCAACGTCGGATAGAATTCCCGACCAGTAAGCTGGGTAATCAGACGAGGGATCTGCCCGCCTACTTCCAGTTTCCCTACGCTATCAGCGATCTGAAACGTCTGATAGCCCAGTTGAATACTGGCTCGTTTGTACAACGAAAGACGTTTGCCAAGTTTTGCTGAGAAGTCCCAACTTCTTTGCATGGGCGTTGCCTCCAAAGATTGCCAACGAACTTTGCCCTGCTCGGTACCGATGATGATTTCATGTTCATTGCGATACCTGGCATTCAATTCGAGGTCTAATTGACGTTTCCGGGAAAGGGTAGGGCGGGAGAACCGCAGGGAGACTACTTGGGAAAACCCGACTTGGGCGAAAAGCCGGAGGGTTTCATTTCGCCCCATGAAATTGACCAATTGAAAATCTCCTCCGATCACCGCCCGGCGGAAATTTCGGACTCGCAGCGCCTGGATCAGGTCATACGTGTTTCGTTCCTGGATATCGAGGTACGGGCTTCCGGCGATAAGGCCGCGTTCCAGCACTTTTATCAACACGCTCACACTCGAATCATTCAGGAAGGTGGACGTGACTTCCAAAGAATGGAAGAGGTTGAGGTTGTAGAGATTTTGCTGGCTTTGGCGAAGGTGAGCATCCAATTCAGATCGACCAATGTTCTGCCCTTCCTGGAGGCTCATCTCCTGGAGGATGATCCAATTTTTGGTACGTTGAGCTCCCCTGATTTCGATCTCTGTGATGGAGAGGGAATCAGAAGATTGGGCGAATAGGTAACAAGGGAAAACCAGCAGAAGCCAACTCAAGAGCAAGAAAGGACCAGAAAGCAATCTGGGGCAGGGAGCCGCAGGGTGTCGCTCCATAGAAACGGTTAAATGTCGAGGTATCGCATGAGGGCATCGAGATTAGACCGAAGGTCTTCGTTGTTGCTCAGGCGATTGTAGGTATGGGCTACTTGATACTGGAAGCGTTCGAACGTAGCGATCACCCGGCTCAGGTCTTCTACGTTGAGCTTTAAGGTCAACAGGAATCCTCGCTTGCCGGGATCAGGCGTCAAGTATAAACTCAATACTTTGGCGTCGTTATTTTCGACGATGCGGGCAATCTCGGAAAGCATATAGCCTCGCTCCGGAATCTCCAAAACCAGGATGGACCCTGGTTCCCGGATTGCAAAGAGTTGATCCAGAAATTGAATGAGGTCTCGCAGGGTAATCACCCCCAGAAACCCCTTTTCTTCATCCAGCACCGGTAGGAGTTCCAACTCCAAATTGCTCATGATGTCGATGGCATCATAGATGTGCTGCCCCTGGTAGATGTAGGCTCCGTCTAGGCCGGTGTATTTGATTTCTGCCACCTGAGCCTCTGGATTCACTGCATCCAGAATGTCATTTTCGGTGACGATCCCCACAAATCCACCTTGGTCAATGATGGGGAGTTGACTGATTTTGAACTCATTCATCCAGGCCAGGGCCATCGCAGCCGTATCGCTGGACTTTACTGGAGGCAAAGAGTCGCTGATGAGTTCGCGTACAATCATGAAGTGATGACTTCTATGTGTTTCTGTAAAAAAGCGGCCATCAATCGATTGAAGACTTCTGGCTGTTCCATCATGGCGGCATGACCACAATGATCAATGAATTGCAATTCCGAGTTAGGCAATAAGCGGAGGAATTCGTGGGCCACCCTCGGCGGAGTG
>JBCCCJ010000272.1:0-6801 GCA_039033615.1 Bacteroidota bacterium | reverse complement strand
GGCAAGGATGCGCATTTTGGTAGCAGGGGATACCCCAAATTTTTAACAACAAGTCATGTGGGAAGGGGAGGTGAAATCAGGGCAGGCCATCCGAGGCCAATTGCCAGAACTTCCTGCGGGGATATATCTCCTAGAGTTGCTGGGGTTGGAGGGCTAGCAATCCCTTTGGAGGCAGAAGGTGCTGGTAGGATGAGAGCAGAGTGATCTCCCTTACGAATGGACAACTGGAAGTGCTGAGGCGACAGGATCCGCTTCAGTACTTTCCACCATCTCTACCACCTGCCTCCCATACTGAGCCTCCGAAAACTCCTCCGCCTTCTTTTGTGCATTCTGGGACAAGCGGCGCCATTCTTCAGGGTGTTCCGCAAGCCAACTCAGTCGATCTACGATGGAATCTAGATCGCGCTGATCCAACAGATAGCCTTGTTCGCCTTCTTCAACCAGTTCGAGTGGGGCACCAATGGGGGGCACAATCGCGGGTAGGCCATAGGCAAATCCCTCCAAAATGGTCATCCCAAAGGTCTCCGGCCAGTCTATTGGGTGCGACAAACTCAGCAATACATCTGCCCGAGTGTAAAAGGGATGCACGTTTTTCTGGACGGGGAAAAGGCGCAGATTTTCTGGGAACTCCTCTTGCCCAAGGAATTGCTGGATGGCCTCCATCGGCTGACTAATGACCAACTCAAAGCGTAACTCCGGCAAGCGACGCGCCAATTCGATGAATTCAAAGACGCCCTTAGCGCGCTTCAGGGAGCAAATCATCAGGATGCGGAGTGGGCCGAATTCCCTTTCTTGGTTTTGGTGCTGCCGAACCTCTTCCCAAAACGTATCTGGCAGGGCGTTGTACACCACTGCCTGCTGAGGGTGCACCAGCGAATGAAAATCTTTGAGGTAGTGCGAAGGATACACCAACTGATGCCCGGCTTGTTTGGCCACCCACAATAGAAATTGAGTGAGACTGCGGGGAGGCACCACCGTCTCATGAATGTGGTAGAGGGTCGGTTTTTTCATCCACCAGGCCGCCAATCCTGCTCCAAATGGGAGCAAGGTGTTGGCGTAGATCAGGACTTCCTCCTTTCGATAGCGAAATAGACGAAAGATTAACCTCAACTGGGCCCAGGCAAAACGAATCAGGCGAATATAGCGATTGGCGGACCAGCGGTAGGAGTGGGTATGGGCCGTAATTCCGTTTAGATCATCCAGAAAGCCCGGCCCTTCGCTGGTGTATACATGCACTTCGTGGCCGGCATCCCGCAGGGCACGCAGGCTCTGGGCCAGCACCAGGGGACTCCCGGTAAAATTATTGAGCAGGTGGGCGGCGATGATTTTCATGCGGGAAGGTTGCTTGCTTGAGAAGAAGAAAGCGGAGGGACGAGTTGGTCATACCAGGCATTGACCTGGGCGGCCTTGGCGGCCCATTCAAAGTGCTGCTCAAATCGGGCTCGCCCTTTCTGACTACATATCTGTCTGAAATCGGGATCATGGTACAGGCGTTTCAGCCCTTGAGTCAAGCCCGTTACGGCTCCGGCATAGGTCTCATCAGAGACTTTGATGCCGGCTTCTCCGATCAATTCTCCGGGGCCATAGTTGTCCAGACAGAGAACAGGCACCCCATAGGACATGGCCTCAGGGACGACCATGCCGGCTCCTTCATGTGAAGGAAAAAGAAACACCGAGGCTTGTTGGAATCGTTCTAGAAACGCCTGTCGAGGCATCCATTCGATGAAGTGGACCACTTTTTCCACTTTCAACTCTTTGGCTAATTCCTGTAGTTCGGTCAAGAGAGGCCCTTTTCCGATCAGATCTAACTGAACCCTGGCCTGTTGATCGACCGCTAGACTGTGAAAAAAGGCTGCAAAGGACCGTAGGGAGAGATCAAAGCCTTTCAAGGGAACAAATCGCCCTACGGATAGAATTCGAAAGGCATGGTCTGGGAGGTTCTCTGGGGGAAGCACCCAGGCGTTTCCTACCGCAGACATGCGCTTGAGGGGAACTGAAACTGGCAAGATGTGTTCCACCCGCGAGTGCATCGCCAGGACGAGATCGGCTTCCTGGAGCCCTTGTTTCAAAGCGCCACTGTGCCGCCAAAAGAGATGCTTGATCCCGCTGCGAAGGCGGTCTTTGAGCCGTTCCGAGAAAGAAAATCTACTGGCGAAAGCTGTCGGAATGGGAGGATGATGTCCGATCGGTCCCCAAACAAATGGCTTGCCCAAGCGATGCAAAAAGCTCGGGGTCCAGTCGTTGTGGAAATTGAGGTTGTGCGCCAAGTCAAATCGCAGTTCCTTGCCCTTGACAAAATCAGGGACGCCTCGCTGCCATAAGTAGTAATATGGCATGGCCCCAAAGCTGCCCCGCTTCCAGAATCGTTGCCATAGCGGGAGATCGTAGCCCACAAACTCTATGTTGTCAGCCTGAGGAAGAGGATGATCCGTTAGATAACGCTTGATGTGAGGGAGGTTGTTTTCCCGGGTGATGACGATCAATCGCTGGAATTTGGCCAATTGAATGACCCAGTTCCAGCCAGTTCCGTCTTCGGAGCCTTTGTAGGGGTTGACCGCATAGGCGGTGAGCAATACCGTGCGCATATTCAAGCGGTTTGAAGCGGTGACGGAGAAGGAATGGTCGATTTCAGAACCTGGGCTGGCACCCCACCGATGATGCTGTTGGGAGGCATGGACTTGGTAATCACAGCCCCAGCCGCCAGTACACAATTGTCGCCGATCTCGACTCCGTCCAGGATGGTTACCTTGGCTCCGATCCAGCAGTTCTTGCCGATTTTGATGCCCTTGCGGGTGGTTCCCTGCAAGCGGATGGGCTGGTAGGGATCAGAGAAGACGTGATTTTCTGGATGGCAACTGAGATACGCCCCGATGATGCAATCTTCCCCAATCTCCAATCCCCCGGCCCCCCCGAGGTGGGCAAAGTCTCCCAGGCCGACCCGGTCCCCGATTCGAATATAGGCTCCCACATCATGGAAGGTGCGGGAAATTTCCAGCCGACTGTATGCGCCAATGTTGACTTGGTTGCCGATCTCCAAGGGCTGCTTTCCCAAGGCACTGAGATACGCCCCTTCTCCGATTTGGACCATTCGCCCAAAGCGCATATTGGCTAAGTGAAAAAAGCGGACCCCCCTTCCCAAAAATAGCATAACAGGAAGTTTGCCCCTGAGTAATAATTTCCAAGACCGTACCCACGCACCTAAGCGCACCCACGCCAATTGAACAATCACCCCTATGGAAACGGTTTCGTCAAGCGTGAAGGCGGGATTTTTCTTTCTAGCAAGGTGTTCTATGAGACTTCGGAGCATAACAAGCTTAGCTAAGGATGTCCACCACGGCAGCTTCTATTTGCGCCAAGGTGGTCGACAGATCGTGATTTTGAAGGATGAGATAGCGGCTGTCTGAATCCTTGTCGTCCAGTGATTGAAACAAGTCGGTATAGGCTGTAGTCAACTGGACAATGTCCTCTCGGCTCAATTCCTGCTTGCGAGCGAGAATGATGTCCGGGCTCGCCACCAGCACAATGTTGAGCTCTGGCTTGAGCACGCCTCGGTACAGCCATCGAATCAGCTTGGGAGACAGGGCAATATTGGCTCTGCGACTGTCGGCAATGTAATCAAAATAGTAGCGGTCGTAGAGGAGAATGCGGCTCCTGTGATTGACCTTCAGGCGAACGATCCATTGTCCCAGCAGATAATCCAAGTAGTACCAGCTGAATCGGAGCAGGGAAGAAAACTTGCTCTGATTGGTCCCCTGGCGAGGGAGGGTAGCGGCGGCTTTGGCTTCGGCCTCTGCCTTGCCGTATTTGAAGCTACTTAGAATGGGCAAGATGGAAGGCCGCTGTCGTAAGCTGACCACTTTTCGTCGATATTTGTTCTCCAACATCTCCTGGAGGTGCGCCAAGATGGTGGACTTTCCCGCCCCATCAACACCGCTGAGGGTGATGGTCGGAGCTGCTTGGCAAAATTGGTCTAGGAAATAGGCCCATCGCAATTTTATCCCGGATATGCCTTGATTCTTCACGATTTTCCGGGTTGTCTGTCGGATTCGATCCTGAATCAACTCCGGTCTCATCTCCGCTAATTTCCAGAGATCAAGGCCATATTTCTGCTGGATGTACCTTCTAACCGCAGACTGGATGACCTTGTTTTGCTTGCGGAGATAATCCATGTACTTACTGGGAATGGCAGCCCCATTCAGGGAATAGAATAGCAAGACGTATTCTATGCTATGTTCTGGGGAGGCAACCCGAATTCCCTGGGTGTTTTTTACCGTCGCCTGAAGGACTTCTTCTGTCTCCAGAAATACGTGCGCTTTCCGTTTGCATTGAACAATCAAATCTATGGAGAGAAAGCTGCCATCTTCAAAGAACAGGCTGCAATAGGCTGCAAAGCTGGTATGGCGAACGGAGTAGGTTCGGAGACCCGGCGCCGATCGGAGCAGTTGTTCCCAAGTTTCGATCTCCGACCTACGTACCAGAAGATCAATGTCTGTCTCTGGGGGCAATTCGGCCAACGAATCATACATATACTTCAGATAGGCATATTCCAATGACGCTGCCTGCCGAAATAGTACGGGCAAAAACTGCTGTCGAAGATAGTTGGGAGCCAAGGTGGATTCAAGTGCCTGTTGCATGGGCGTCAATGAGTGGGGGTCAATGTTGGGTGAGAACTCAGGCAATGTTCCAGCGCATGAGTCCAATGGCGAAGGAGCCAGTGAACTTGGAGATGTACCTGCGGAGCGGCAAAATAGATGGGCAAGTAATAGCTCGTTACCTGGAGCAGGTAGAGCAAATGCAATGGTTCGATGGGAAGTTGATACCGCTGAATCAAGGCCTGCATGGCCGGGAGTTCCAGGGCGGTGCTCAAGTGGGCGGCAAGTTCTGTTTCTGTAGCCTGCAGCAAGAGGATGCCAGATTGGTACACGAAATGGAAGGCATCATACAGCATGGGAGCAGACGGCTGGCTCAACTCCCAATCGTAAAGGTGAATCGCTTCTGCGGAATGATATTGGTTCCAGGGCGTGAAGTCGCCATGAGCCATAGCCATAGGCACCACAGAATCTGGGTCCAGGGAATGAAATCCTTCTCGCAGATACTGAAGCAACAAATCTACCTGAGTAGGATCTAGGCTTGGGTCAAGGGCTTGTTGAAGGGCCAATTCTTGGATGACCTGCCCGATTTGTTGATATCCAGGCCAATCCCCCAATCGAATCAGTTGATGAGTCGGTTGGTACCATCCCCACATGGCTTGAATGTGTGCCGCTGTCAATTGGCTGGGCGTGGCGGCCCTTGGCGGGCGAATGTTGCTGAGAATCAGGGCATGCGACTGCTCGCTGGTTTGCACTTCCGGCAGGACGAGCCCGTTTACCTGAAGCGGGCGCAATTGTAGGAGGCTGTTCCGCTCCTGTTCCAACAAGGCTTTGCCTCGTTTGGTATGCGCCAGTTTGAGAAAATGTGTGATGGTACGCTTATGTGAAATGGCCACAATGGTCTTGCGGTTTTTGCCGTGGGTACCAGTGAATACCCCGTATCCATCGTTCGGGACGGAATTCAAGGCTTCTTGCAGGGGAATCTGGAGGCCTTCCACGGCAAATTGACCGGCGGCCAATTGACCGCTCAATCCAAGTGGGAAGAGGCACTGAGTCACTGCTCGATACAATTTCGCCTTCCAGGTAGCTGAATTGTACAGACCCAAATGAGCGGGAAACCGCTGCTTTTTGGGCCAAAACCAGCGGATGCTTCCGTCCGGATTGTTGATGTACGAAAACCATACGGCTTGCTTTGGGGCTTGCTTGATGGGGGCAAACACCAATTCCCGCTCCGCCTGAGCATCGGCTTGGGCCAGCAGGATGTCGCCAATGAGCTGGCTTTCTTTAGCGGGGAGCGTGGGGGGAATATACAGGCGCATGGCGAGCTAGCATGGGTTTGGGGTTGACAAACAAGACATTGGAGAATATGAGGAACAACCACCACTGTATGCCGTAATTGGCGTCTCCGAAGATGCCAAACTCGGTCAGGGAGTTGATGAAGATGCCAAAGAACACGGCGGGGAAGGTGTGGGTGAGCCAGTAGTCCTGCTGGCGAAATACCGCCCGGATGGTGAAGAGCATCTGAGCAAAGTTGTTGGTAGCGCCGATCACGCCCAGATTCATCAATACCTGCATGAAGGTATTGTGCGTCATCGCTCCGGGATAGGCGTGGATGCTGGGAAATTTATCCAGGTAATGAATCCGCATGAATCCATAGCCAAAGACCGGACGATCCGGAAACGCGTAGGTGAGAAGATCCTTCCAAAATGGCAATCGACCCGTCATACTGGCAACCTCTCCGACATCTCCTTCTTTGACAAAAATGGTGAAGAAGATCACCGGAGCCACCGCTGCCCCAATCACCATGCTGGGGATGATGAGCTTCAAATTGCCTGAGAGAAACAAAAAATATCCGCTGACCAGGGCAAAACTGATCATAGAAGAACGCGATTGCGTCATGCCCAGGGCGGCCACAATCACAATCCAACTGAACGCGTACCAAAAGGAAAATTTCCCCCGCCGCATCAAGTTGAGGTACATGGCGCCGACTCCGACGCTCAGTAGCATTCCTAGCTCATTTGGGTTGATCAAAAAACCTCCGAGACGCTGGACTTCTCCCCCGTGCGTGGCGCGAAAAAATAGATCCGGGTCGATGAAGGAGCCGACGATGAAGACAAAGCCAATCCAGGTAATGGCAACCCACAATACATAGTCCAAGTACACCTTGACCTGGAAGCGAGGCTGATCGAGGGTAACCAGAATATTTTTCCAG
>JBCCCJ010000271.1:0-6812 GCA_039033615.1 Bacteroidota bacterium | reverse complement strand
GTTAGTTTCACCTGTTTTGTTTTTTTTTGTTTGTTTTCCTTTTTGCCTCAAATGTCACTTTTTCGTGTTGAGAGTTGGGTTTTTTCACGGCTTTTGAATTACTTTTGATATCTCATGTTGTTTTTTTAAACTTTCGTGGCTCCAAATCGGTCCAGGGACTGACGTTGGCCTCATGATCTGCTGCCGAGATGATGATTTCCTCTCCGGCCTTCAACTTCCGACTGAAACAAATGGACAACAACCGAAAGAGCATGGTCGCTGAGCCGCCCATCACGATTTCTCCGGCATCCCCCGCATTGACATAGGTTGCCATCGCTTCTGTCGCCTCCCGTACTTTCGCCATCGCCTGCTGAGAAGGAGCGTAAGAAGCACCGTGCTGGACATTGGAAGGGCTGAGTAAGTAGGATTTCACCCGCTCCCCCACTTGCTGCAGGACTTGTGAGCCGCCAGCATTGTCCATCAAGATCCAATCATTGGTGAGGCTGGGAAATTGTTGTCTGACAAAAGAGAGATCCAGATTTCGCATGGGAAGAGTTGTTTTAGGCTGAAATTGGGGCAAGATGTTGAGATGCACAAGCCCTTTCCTAAGAATTGGTTGGGTGTGTCGGATGTAGAATGAAATTAACCGTTGTTATGACAATAATTTTCTACCTTTGTGTCGAACCCCGATAATTGTATTCCCTTTCCCTTTTCATCATCGCCCCCATGATTGAAAAACTCAAATCGTTTGAAGCGCAGGCTCCGGAAATTGTTTTTTCCTGGCAGGATCGGGAAACCGAAGCCGAAGGCTGGGTAGTCATCAACTCCCTCCGAAATGGTGCTGCTGGCGGAGGTACCCGCATGCGGAAAGGCTGCACCCAAAAAGAGGTGCTGTCCCTGGCCAAAACCATGGAAATCAAGTTTCGAGTCTGCGGTCCCCCCATTGGAGGGGCTAAGTCAGGCATCAATTTTGACCCCGAAGATCCGCGGAAAGAAGGGGTGCTGAAACGCTGGTTTGCGGCAGTCAAACCCTTGCTGAAGACCTACTACGGGACCGGAGGCGATCTCAATGTAGAGGAAGTAGGAGAGGTCATGCCCATAACTCAGGAGTTGGGGATTGCTCACCCACAGGAGGGCATCGTCAATGGGCATGTTGAGGCGAATGCTGCTCATCGCTCCTATATCCTGAATCAATTGCAGTTGGGGGTGGCGAAGCGGGTCATTCACGATGACTATGCCCCGACCACCGATCAGAAAGTGATCACGATTTCTGATATGGTAACCGGTTATGGCGTAGCCATGGCCGTGTTGCACTATTATGAGTTGTGGGGAGGCAAAGAAACCGGGAAGCGAGTGATCGTACAGGGATTTGGGAACGTAGGAGGTGCTGCTGCGCTCACCCTCGCCAAGGAAGGCTACCAAATTGTGGGCATCATCGACCGTCGGGGTGGCTTATTGGCTCCAGAAGGGTTGACCTTGGCAGACATCAAGCGCCTGTATTTGAACCGGAACGGAAACCAGTTGGCGGCGGACCATATCATTCCTTTCGAAGAGGTCAATGAACGAATCTGGTCTTGTGGGGCGGAAGTGTTCATCCCCGCTGCCGGCTCAAGATTGGTCACAGAAGACCAAGTCAACCAAATGACCGCCGCTGGCTTGGAGGTGATTTCAAGCGGTGCCAACGTCCCTTTTGCAGATCCTGAAATCTTTTTAGGTCCGATCGGCCTGCATACCGATCAGCAGGTTGCGATCATTCCAGATTTCATTGCCAATTGTGGCATGGCGAGAACCTTTGCCTACCTCATGGACGCCAATCATCCGCTCGAAGATGAAGCCATTTTTCAAGATATTTCTCAGACGATTTGGGATGCTTTACGTAAAACCCATGCGAGAAACCCTTCTCCGCGTGGATTGTGGCAGGCGTCTTTTGATTGGGTGCTAGATGAGTTAGAACAAACATCTTTGCATGTGGTTTAGGGGATAGAATTTGTATCTTACTTTGCTTCATGCTACTTTCGAAACGAATTGGCAGAACCCCTTATGAAACTCCTTACTCACCTGTTTTTTGTTTCTCTCTGCTTGATTGCATTCAGTAGTATCTCCCCTCTTTCTGCCCGCACCCCCCAGGATACTGCCCAGCAATCAACGACCGTCACGCAATCTCCATCCGGGGAGGACACCCTTACCCATTCTCATGATTCCTCCGGGACTCATGACCATTCGGATGAACACACAGAGGAAGCTCCTCTTTATCAACACGACGGGGACTCTCATGCGGAAGCTCATGAACAGCCAGCCCTATGGTCGGTGATTCCGTTTGTGATTCTGTTGATTTTGATTGCTACGGGGCCTGTCTTTTTCTCCCATTTCTGGCACAAAAACTACAAATACATCGCCCCAGCGCTGGGTTTGATTACCTTGGTCTATTACTTGATCGAGCTGCCACATGCGCATGAACCAGCCCACGCACTCTCTGAATATATCTCCTTCATTGCGCTATTGGCCCCCCTGTACATCGCCTCAGGAGGGATTTTGATTCAAATTGATCGCAAGGGTACCCCCCTTGTCAATTTGATATTGCTGCTATTCGGGGCCTTGATCTCCAATGTCATTGGTACCACCGGAGCGTCCATGCTGTTGATTCGTCCTTTCATTCGATTGAATCGGGATCGTCTCCAGGCATATCACATCATCTTCTTCATCTTCATGGTCAGCAACATCGGAGGTTCTCTCACTCCGATTGGTGATCCGCCGCTTTTTCTGGGATTCCTCAAAGGCGTACCATTTGAATGGACCTTTGTACACGTGATTCCTGAGTGGCTGTTTGCCTTGGTGTTGCTGGGAGCGGCTTTCTTTGTGGTCGATAGGCGAAACAAACAAGATCTGGATAAGGTCGAATCGGTCTATTCCAATCGCATTGTGCTGCGCGGCACCAAGAGTTTCATCTGGCTGGCGGTCATTGTTGGAGCCGTATTCCTAGATCCGAACGTGGTAGACTGGGTGCCTGCGATAGAATATCACGGTTCGAAATACTCTTTTTTGCGTGAAATCATTCAATTGAGTGCGGGAGCTGGGAGTTATTTCTTTGCGGATAAATCAGCCCTGCGAGGCAACGAATTTACCTTTGAACCCATCAACGAAGTCATCTTCCTGTTTGCCGGGATCTTCTTTGCGATGATGCCAGCGCTACAACTGATCGGGGAATTTGCTGCCAGTCCCGCAGGACGGAGCTTCTTCTCCGTAGATGCCATCTACTGGGCTACCGGCGGGCTTTCAGGCTTTCTGGACAACGCACCTACCTATTTGAACTTTTTGTCTGCGGCCTTGGCGAAATTTGACATGTCCGTTTCGCAACTAGAGGACGTGCGCGCCTTCGCCGCCGGGAGTGTCTATCCCGAAACGAAAGATTATCTGCGTGCGATCTCGGTATCCGCCGTATTCTTCGGGGCCTTCACCTATATCGGTAACGGACCAAACTTCATGGTCAAATCCATCGCTGAAGAACGAGGCGTGGAAATGCCCAGCTTCTTTGGCTACATCGTCAAGTACAGTTTGGTGATCCTGTTGCCCGTGCTATTTTTGACTTGGTTGATCTTTTTCTAACCTGTCAGGAGAATCCCAATTTTCCCTCTCTGCTTTGAGACTTTCTGCGTACCTTATCTCAAGGTACGTTTCCGCATGGAACTCAGCTCAATCAACCCCTGTTTATCATGAAGCGTTTTCTTCTCATTGTCGCTGGCATATTGGTGGTAGTGATCGGTGCACTGGCCGTATTGCCCTGGTTTTTTCGGGACAAAATCAAGGTGATGGTTCAGGAAGACATTCAAAAAATGGTAGATGCCGAAGTCTATTTCGGAGACGTGGGGCTTTCCTTTCTGGCTGATTTTCCGAATGCCTGTATTTCTGTTCAGGATTTTGGGGTGGTGGGAAAAGAGGTATTTGCCAAAGACACCCTGATCAGTGGGCAAGAATTTTCGCTGGTTGTGGACTTGAACAGCGTCATTTCCGGCGAAGAAATCCAAATCAAGGAAGTCCGACTCAATCGGCCCCGGGTGCATGCCATCGTGCTGAAAGATGGCAGCGCGAATTGGGACATTTTTCTGAGCGATAGCAGTGCCACAGAAGTGGATACCGCAAGCAGCAGTTTTCAGATTGCCCTCCAGGCCTATGAATTGACCGATGGTTTCTTGCGCTACCAAGACGAGACCCTGCCGATGGATCTGATGATTCAGGGCTTGCGACATCGGGGGAAAGGCGATTTTACCGCCGAAACCTTTGTATTGGAAACGGTTTCCAGCGCAACTGCCATTACGACGGAATACGATGGAATCAAATACCTAAACCGAGCGGTGGTTGAAGCGGCGGTCAACATGGACATAGATGTCAGCGAGGATCTCCAAATTGATCTCAGGGACAATTTGCTCTCCGTAAATGACATGAGCGTGAAAGTCGATGGCTCAGTCGGAATGCCGGGGGATGACATTGACCTGGATCTAGCCTATGCCGCTCAAAAAACGACTTTTGCAAGCTTGTTCTCTTTGATCCCCGGTGTCTACACCGCTGATTTTGCAGATATCCAAACCGATGGAAACCTCGTTTTTGATGGCTATGTCAAGGGCCGCTACAACGAAACCCAGATTCCCGGATTCGGACTCAACCTACAAGTAGACCAGGGAAGCATCCAATACCCAGACGTTCCCAAGCCGATCACTGGCATTCTGATGGACCTCAAAGTAGATGCACCGGCTGGAGATTTGGAGCAAATGGTCATCAACCTGAAACGACTGCGGGCAGATCTGGGACAAAACCCCATTGACGCCAGTGCCGAAATCAAAGGGCTTGAGCGCATGCAGATCATTGGCAACCTGAAGGCCAAATTGCAACTAGAAGAATTGACCGAGATGTTTCCCATTGAAGGAACCGAGTTGAAAGGCCTGTTTAAGGTAGATGCAACAGCCAATGGGGTGTATGACGACGCTGCGGGGAGTTTCCCACAGGTCGATGGCCGGATGGCTTTGACGGATGGCTACGTCAAGAATGCGGAGTATCCCGCAGAATTGACCGAGTTTGGCTTTCATGGAGAATTGAAGGACGTGGATGGCGCCCTGACTTCGGCGGTGTTTGACCTGCCGGATTTTCACTTTTTGCTAGACGGAGAGCCGATTGACGGAAGCTTACACGTCGAAAATTTTGACAATCCTACCTATCTCCTCAAGGCGCGTGGAACCCTCGACTTAGCAAAACTCCTGCAAATCTATCCCATAGACAGCATGGAACTCACAGGGCGCTTGATAGTCGAAGATTTTTCTACGGCGGGTACTTATGCCGACATCGAAGCCGAGCGATACACCGATTTGCCCACCAGCGGACGGGTGCAAGTACAGGAGTTGGTCTATCAGGATGCCTATTTGACCGCTCCGGTGACGGTCCAATCCGGAACAGCTGATTTTACGCCCAACCGCCTGAATATTTCCGGAGCCCGCGGCCAATTGGGCAAGAGCGATTACGCGGTCGACGGCTATTTCACCAATTACCTGGCCTATGCCTTGCTGGAGAATGAGCCCTTGGGAGGGCAAATGAGCCTGCGATCCCAACGCTTCGATGTGAATGAGTGGATGGAAGAAGAAGGAGGAGGAAGCAGCAGTGGGGAGGAAGCAGTCGCTTATGAGGTGATTCCCGTGCCAGGCAACCTGAACGTGGCCTTTGATGCCGATTTGAAAGAAGTCTTGTACGAAGACCTGGTGCTGTCCGACATGAAAGGCAGCATGCGTGTGGCAGATCAAGCGGTCCAAATGGAAGACGTCTCCTTTGGGATGTTGGGAGGTAGGGTCGCCATGAGCGGAGAATACGTAACCACCAATGTACGTCAGCCTTCCTATCATTTCTATATGAATGTGCAGGAGTTATTGGTGGAGAAAGTGGCAGAAACCTTCACCATTGCCCAGGAATACGCCCCCGCGCTGAAATTCATAGATGGCATCTGCAACACGGAATTTGGCATCAGCGGCCTGCTAGGCTCCGATATGATGCCAGTCCTGGAATCTGTGAACAGCTTGGGCGTGTTCAACATGCTGAAAGGAGGCCTCAAAAATACCCCCATGCTGACCTCTTTATCCGAAAAGACCCAATTGTCTCAACTGAGCCAACTCAACTTGGAGGCTGCGAAGGGGCAATTTGAAATCAAGGATGGTTTTCTCATCATCAGCCCGATTGACTTAAAAAAGGACGATTTGCTGATCACCATTGGGGGACGTCAGAATCTGGCTGGTAGCCTCGATTATGACTTGGCGCTAGATGCTCCTTCCGGCAAACTTGATCAGGCTGCCGTCGGTGCGCTGAGTTCGCTTACTGGCACCAGTTTTCAGACCAGCGATCGGGTGCAGCTCAATCTGAAAATTGGTGGGACCACCCAGGCTCCCAAGATCAGGGGAGGAAAAGGAGGAACCGTTCAGGAAGTAAAGGATCAATTGGTAGATGCTGCAGAGAATAAATTGAAAGAAGAGACGGGGCTGGATGTGAGCCTGAACAAGGATTCCCTCAAGCAGCAGGCCCAGCAGACCACCGAGGTAGTCAAAGACACCGTCAAGGCGGTGGTACAGGAAACCAAAGAAGCGGTTACTGATACCCTGAAAGCGGTAGTCGACGAGAAAAAGGAAGAAGCCAAAGAAGTGATTGGCGACAAAATCGAGGAGACCATTGGGCAAGAAGCCAAGGATCAACTGAACAATTTGAAAGATCGCTTTGGCCTTCCGAAGCGGAAAAAGAAAAAAAAATAACCCCCTCCGAGGCAGCTAAGATTATCGACTCATTTGTTCCAAGGTGCGATTTTGGAT
>JBCCCJ010000270.1:0-6856 GCA_039033615.1 Bacteroidota bacterium | reverse complement strand
GAAAGACATCGGCCTGGCACCTCCGAATGAGTGGTATGAATGTATCTATTCACCAAATTCAACTCATTCCTGTATGGACGCTTCTTCCCTTTTTTCCATCATCGAACAAGTCAGAACCGCTTCTCCCTTGGTTCATAACATCACCAACTATGTGGTGATGAACAATACCGCCAATGCGTTATTGGCGGCTGGCGCTTCTCCCGTCATGGCCCATGCCGAAGAAGAAGTCGCAGACATGGTCGGCATTGCCAGCTCCCTGGTGATCAACATTGGTACCTTGAGTCCTCATTGGGTGCGCAGCATGGAACTCGCTATGACCACCGCCAAAAACCTCGGCAAACCCGTGGTACTCGACCCGGTAGGCGCAGGTGCTACTCCCTATCGCAACGAAGTGCTGGCCCAACTGCTAGCCGCCGCTGCTCCTACTGTGATTCGAGGGAATGGCTCAGAAATTGGCGCCACCCAAAACCAAGCGCAAAAAACCAAGGGCGTTGACAGCACGGCTGCTTCCCATACCGCTATTTCAGCTGCCCAAAGCCTGAATCAATTGCTGGGATCGGTCGTGTGCATCAGTGGCGAAGTGGATTATGTCATCCAGGGAGACCGGGTCGGCGAAATCCACAATGGCTCAGCGATGATGGCCAAAGTAACCGGCATGGGTTGCACGGCCACATCCTTGATTGGTGCATGCCTGGGAGTACATGAAGATGCGTTCGAAGCCACGATGGCCGCCATGTCCTTGATCGGGGTGGCCGGGGAATTGGCAGCCAAGAAAGCCGCCGGACCGGGCAGTTTGCAATTGCATTTGCTCGATACCTTATACACTTTGAGCAAGGAAGAATTTACCGCTACGGTTCGGACAACAATTCAAGCTTAGTCATCCACAATTTCTTTTCTATTCCAACATTGATATGAAATTATTAGCCAATAAAGTCGCGCTGATCACGGGAGCTTCCCGAGGATTGGGAGCCGAAATCGCCAACGTATATGCCGAGCACGGTGCCACGGTCTGGGTCAACTACTTCCAAAGTGAAGCCAAAGCCGCTGCGGTGGTCCAGGCCATTACGGAAGCCGGAGGCAGTGCCCATGCGGTCCAGGGAGATGTCACGGACGAGGCACAGGTATCCAACATGGTAGAAACCATCGTCGCCAAAAGCGGTCGCTTGGACATTGTGGTCAACAATGCCTTGCCTACTTATCGCTTCGACGCAACCGCGCCCTACACCTCCATCGAGAGTTTATCCTGGAGCCACATGGACCAGCAGTTGGCAGGTGCCATCCGGGGGGCTTTTCATACCACCAAGGCCGCCTTACCGACCATGAAGGCCCAAGGCTATGGCAAAATCGTCAACGTCTCTACCAATCTGGTGTACAATCCCGTGGTTACCTATTATGACTACACCACCGCCAAGGCAGGCCTCTTGGGACTCACTCGCAACCTGGCAGCAGAATTGGGGCAGCATGGAATCAGGGTAAATGTTCTGGCTGGCGGATTGTTGGAAACGACAGATGCTTCCAGTGCCACCAGCCCAGAGATTTTCCAGGCCATCGCCTCCACCACGCCTTTACGGAAGACGACTACCGTGCGAGACTTCGCCGAGGCTTCGGTCTTTTTTGCTTCAGAAATGAGCGATGCCATCACTGGACAGAGCATCTCCATCGACGGCGGTCTAACTATGCCGTAAAGCAGCCAACCTACCACAGCGAGCGGAGGGAAGGCTGCTCTCCGCTCGCTCTCTGTTCCTACCCGATTTTTGTTGCTCACTTTCCCTCCTGTTTGTTCTCCCAACTGCCTTTCTTAGTGAGACTTGAAAAATAACTTCCTCTTTTCGCGTAGATATTTCTTTTCAGATCAAGGAATCAACACCGAGTGGTTGGCGGGCCAAGAGAGGCTTTTTTTGACGAAGAGATGGGAAGAAAGAACGAGTGAAAAGGTCCAAGTTATTTTTTCAGTATCACTTAGATGAGTACCAACCGCATGAACCCTGCTGATTTGCTGCTGTATCTGGTCACCGATCCAAGGATGACCTTGGGTCGAGACTTGATCGATGTGGTCGAAGCCGCGGTCAAAGGCGGTGTGAGCATGGTACAACTCCGGGAAAAAGAAGCAACCACCCGAGACTTTCTGGCACAAGCCCAACGACTCAAGAAGGTGTTGGCTCCCTATCAGGTCCCCCTCCTCATCAACGATCGCCTGGATATTGCCTTGGCGGTCGATGCGGAAGGGGTGCACGTAGGCCAATCGGATATGCCAGTTGAGTTGGCAAGAGAAATGTTGGGGCCAGATAAGATCATCGGCCTCTCGGTGGAAAATCTTGCCCAAGCAACAGCCGCCAATTCTCTCGACATCGACTACATTGGCCTATCCCCGGTTTTTTCCACCCAAACCAAAGCCAACATCGCCCCTCCCCTTGGATTGGAAGGGGTAGAAGCCATCAAGAAAGTCTCTCGCTTTCCTTCGGTAGGGATCGGAGGAATCAACCTCCAGAATGCAGCTTCCATCATTCAGGCAGGTGCAGACGGGGTGGCAGTGGTCTCTTATCTGATGCTGGCTGACGATCCAGAAACTTCTGCCAGACTCATTTGCAATCGTATGCGCCTGGTTCAACCTCAATGATATGTCCTCTTTCTCCTATCCCAAAGTCCTTTCTATTGCTGGTAGCGATTCTGGTGGTGGCGCAGGCATTCAGGCTGATCTCAAAGCCATCTCCGCCAATCAAGGCTATGGGATGACTGCGATTACGGCCTTGACCGCCCAAAACACCGTTGGAGTTCGCTCCATTCATCCGGTTCCCATTCAGATGCTTCAGGAACAAATCGCTGCGGTAGCCGAAGACATAGGGGCAGATGCGGTAAAAATCGGCATGCTGCATGCTTCAGAAGTGATCGAAGCAGTAGCCGCTAGTTTGCAACGCTATTCGCTCGGTCCGGTCATCCTGGATCCGGTCATGGTGGCCACTTCTGGTGATCCACTGCTGGAGCCCAGCGCCATCCATAGCCTGAAGGAAATCCTGATTCCCATAGCGGAACTGATTACGCCCAATTTGCCCGAAGCGGCTTTGCTTCTCGGGAGGCAGGCCATAGAAAAATCCGAGTTGCTTCCAGCCGCGAAACAACTCCATGAGCAATTTGGCGTTTCCGTCCTGTTGAAAGGCGGACACCTCTCCGGTGAAGAGCTGATAGATGTCTGGGTATCCAGCGACGGTACACAAGTCTTGTCTTTCCCTTCCTCCAGGATCGACACCCCAAACACCCACGGAACGGGTTGCACCCTATCTTCTGCGATCGCAACGTTTCGAGCCAGAGGATTTGACTTGCCAATGGCGGTAGAAAAGGGATTGGCTTACGTCCACCAGGCGATTGTCGCAGGCAAAGACCGACCTTTGGGGCAAGGACACGGGCCAGTTCACCACTTCCACCCCTTTTGGTAAGCTCATGTTTGGGACGCTCATTTTCTCGGAAATTCCCCGCTTTAGGTAGCACTCAAAAAAGAAATTCCCCTTTTCGCGCCGTTATTTTTTCTCAGGTTGAGGAATCAACACCGAGTGGTTGGCGGGTCGAAGCTCCCGACTCTCGGGTCCAAATCGCGGAACTTTGGGAAAAAAGGACCCAAAGAGGAGCTTCGGCCAAGAACTGGGAAGCAAGAACCAGTGAGATGGTCCAAGTCATTTTTTGAGCGCTCCTAAACCTTTTCGGCCTGAATTAGTCCGGGAGATAGGCTACTTTTGCCAGCGTTGCGATCCCAATCATTTTTTCATGCTAACACTTTATTTTGTTCGACACGGCCAGACCGACTACAACCTGAAAGGCATAGTTCAGGGCAGCGGGGTGGACTCTTCCCTCAATGCTACTGGACAGGCCCAGGCCCAAGCCTTTTTTGAAGCTTATCGGCACTTGACCTTTGATGCGGTGTATGCCAGCAAACTCCAGCGAACCCATCAAACCCTGGCTCCCTGGAAAGCCGCTGGATATGATTTTGAGCAGCATGCGGGCCTGAATGAGCTGAACTGGGGACATCATGAAGGAGCCGTCGCCAATGCGGAGATGAAAGCCGAATTTCTCCAGATGCTCGAAAACTGGCAACAAGGCGAGATCCATGACAAAGTCGTGAATGGGGAATCCCCCCAAGAAGCCCTGGATCGAGCCCTGCCTTTCCTCAAACAATTGACCGCCGACCATATGGGGCAACGTGTCTTGATTTGCTCTCACGGTCGCCAATTGCGGGTCATCTTGAGCCACCTCATGGACGGGGACCTCACTCAAATGGAACAATACAAACATCAGAATACGGGGGTAACGATTGTTCGAATCGCTCCTAGCGGAACGGTGCAGCTAGATGTGTTGAATAATGGAACCCATTTGGAAACCCTCCCCATTCAATGAGCCAGATGTATCTCTACCTTGCGGCTAGCCTGGATGGATTCATTGCCAGGAAAGATGGCAGCCTGGACTGGCTCACGGAATTGCCAAATCCAGATGGGTTGGATTATGGCTACCAGACGTTTTATGAAGGCATAGATACGGTCCTCATGGGGCGAGGCACCTACCAGGAAATCTTAAGTTTCGGCGTGGATTGGCCCTATGCTGATTGCCAGAGTTGGATACTTTCCCGCCAGCAAGATCTGGATCTTCCCACGCCGCATACCCATCAGTTGACTCACTTGACCCCTGAAAGCCTCGGGTCCCTTCGCCAAAACAGCCAAAAAGGGATTTGGGTCGTAGGTGGTGGGCAAGTCATCTCCCAATTGCTACAGTTGGATGCCATCGACCAATTGATTCTCAGCTATGCACCCATCTTGCTGGGAGATGGCATTCCGCTGGTCGCCCGTCCTGGCAAAGAGACGCCGCTTCGCTTGATTGATACCCAGCAGTACCCCAATGGACTGATGACCTTGCGGTATGAAAAAGGCTGATTTTTTCCATTTTCCTCTCTCTCAATTTTTCCCTTATGCATCCTCTCAATATCATCGGTGGTGGCCTCGCAGGTTCTTTGATGGCAGTCTTTTTGGCCCAGAAAGGATTTCGGGTCAATGTGTATGAGCGCAGACCAGATATGCGTCTGGACAGCAAAGAAGGAGGTCGCTCGATCAACCTGGCTCTCTCCGCCCGGGGGATGAAAGCCCTGGAGGAAACGGGCTTGCTCCCTGAAATGATGGAAATCGCCATTCCGATGTATGGCAGGATGATGCACGCGACCGATGGCGCCCTTACCTTCCAAGCCTATAGTCGGGATGAAAAAACCTGTATCTACTCCATTTCCCGCGCCGAATTGAATCGGCGGCTGATGGATCGCTCCGAAGCCCTGAGCTTAGTTGATTTTCATTTCGAGCACATTTGTGAAGGCGTAGATCTGAAAGATGGAGCCATCCGGTTGAAAGACCTCCATACTGGACGGGCGTATGAAGCGCCGGGCAAGATCAGCATGGCGTGTGATGGGGCCTTTTCTGCGGTTCGCTATCACTTACAGCGTACCCCCAGATTCAACCTAACGCAATCCTTTCTTTCACACGGCTACAAAGAATTGACCATTCCGCCCAGCGAAAGCGGAGAGTTTCAATTAGAACCCCATGCGCTCCATATCTGGCCAAGAGGGGATTTCATGATGATTGCCCTGCCCAATACGGACCGAAGCTTCACCTGCACTTTATTCCTGGCCTATGAAGGAGCAGAAAGCTTTGCGGCCTTACAAACAGCTGAAGAGGTCCAGCACTTTTTCCAAACTCACTTTGGAGATGCCGTCCCCTTGATGCCGGAGCTATTGGATGATTTTTTCAACAATCCCACCGGGGATTTGGTAACCATTCGCTGTGCGCCCTGGGTGTATGGAGATCGCGTTGCCTTGATGGGAGACGCCAGCCACGCCATTGTGCCATTTTTTGGCCAGGGGATGAATGCGGCCTTTGAAGACTGCACCGTGATGAATGACTGTGTAGAAGAATTTGGAACCGATTGGGAACAAGTGTTTGAGGCCTTCCAAGAGCGCCGAGTTCCCCAGGCAAACGCCATTGCAGACATGGCGCTGGAGAACTTCATTGAGATGCGCGATACAGTGGCTGACCCTCAGTTTTTGTTCCGAAAAGCCATCGAGCATCACCTTGGCAGGCATATTCCCCGCTTTCAATCTCGCTACGAATGGGTCTCGTTTTCTACCATTCCCTACGCACAAGCCTACCGACTCGGAGAAATCAACCAGCAGATCATTCAGGAGCTATCAGCTGGCATCTCCTCCGTGGAAGAGCTGGATTTGGCTCATGCCCAACAATTGGTGGATCATTACTACGACCAAGAAGCAGGGATTTAACGCCTCAACATCTCAAGGATGCGCCTGAAATAAGGAGTAGGTGACCGTTTCCGCTGGGAAATGGACCAAGACCTCGTAGGTGCCCTCGGGGTAGCGGCTCAAAGAGAAACTCAGCCCTACTGCTCCGTTTTTCGCCCTCTCTTCTCTCTTGAGGACCAATTCCTTTTCGGCATTGAAGACTTCCAGACGAATGGCTTCTTCAGCGGATAGCTGTAGGGACCACACCCCGTTTTCCAATCCTTGTATACAATTCGCCTGAGACATCAAGGGCGGCACATCTGGACAAACCAACACCACCGGAGCTTTGGCGGCAGAAAGCAACATCCCCAATCCAATCAGAAGCAATAAGAACCATGACCA
Source organism: Bacteroidota bacterium (assembly GCA_039033615.1). Taxonomy (GTDB): domain Bacteria; phylum Bacteroidota; class Bacteroidia; order J057; family J057; genus JBCCCJ01. Next base: position 195 of record JBCCCJ010000270.1, on the reverse strand, counting down.
TGTATATTTCATATCCGCAATATCGGAAAAGCCGAAGGTTCCTTTCCAGGGAGACTTGACCTGAAGTCTCCATACAAACAAGGAATTTTTTCGAGCTAAGATCCCGCCTCATTTTGTCCAGGAATTTGCCTTTTCAAGGAAAATAGCTGGGTCCAATGCTAGCAAATTCCACCTAATCCAAGCTATGTAATATTT
>JBCCCJ010000269.1:0-6860 GCA_039033615.1 Bacteroidota bacterium | reverse complement strand
GTTGTTTCCGGCTCTATCCCCGGACACAAAGGGTCTTACGTTATTGTCGAGAAATAAGATGGAAGTAGCTGTTTACAACATCGAAGGTGCCGATACTGGCCGGAGAGTAGATCTGGTCGATCAGGTGTTCGCCCTGGAGACTCCCAGCGACCACGCCATCTACATGGACGTGCGTCAAATCCAGGCCAACAAACGGCAAGGAACCCACAAAGCCAAAGAGCGTGGGGAAGTTCACGGAACTAACAAAAAGCCATATCGTCAAAAAGGGACTGGTAATGCCCGTGCTGGTGACCGCAAATCTCCCCTTTGGCGTCATGGAGGACGGATCTTTGGTCCACGCCCTCGCTCCTATGGCTTCAACTTGAACAAGAAGGTCAAGCGTCTGGCAAGAGTTAGCGCTCTTTCCTACAAGGCCAAGGAAGAAAACATCCGCGTGTTGGAAAACTTTTCTTTCGAAGCCCCTAAGACCAAGGCTTTCAAGGCAATCCTGGAAAAGCTAGAGTTGTCAGGAAGGAAGGTGCTGTTGGTCGTAGGAGAAGCAAGCGATAACGTATATCTCTCTGGGCGGAATATCCCAAAGACAGACGTAATCGTAGCTGCTGATCTAAACACCTACGACATCCTGAATGCTGATATGATAGTGCTGACGGAAGGAGCGGTAGAATTTGTCAACCAAAGCTTAGCGAACTAAAGGTATGAGAAGCATTTTAAAACGACCGATCATTACCGAAAAGACTGCGGATTATCCTGAAAAGGACCTCAATAAGTATGTCTTTGAAGTTGCCATGAAGGCTGATAAAGGCCAGATCAAGAAGGAGATTGAGCGGGTGTATGAAGTAGAGGTGCAGGATGTCAACACGATGATTGTACGCGGAAAGAGCCGTTCTCGCTATTCCCGTCGTGGAGTCATCAAGGGAAAATCTCCCAACTATAAAAAAGCCATCGTGACCCTGGTTGAGGGAGACGAGATTGATTTTTACAAACACATTTAAAGGCTGAAGGAAAATGGGAATCAGGAAACTCAAACCAGTAACCCCCGGATCCAGACACCGTTCTGTGTCTGACTTCGCCGAGATCACGAAGTCTAAGCCGGAGAAAGGGCTAACCAGCCCCATCAAAAGCTTCGGCGGTCGTAACCGTACGGGAAAACTCACGATGCGTCAGCGCGGAGGCGGACACAAACGTCGCTACCGTGTGGTAGACTTCAAGCGGAATAAGTTTGGGGTACCAGCTACCGTAAAGGCGATCGAATATGATCCAAACCGGACTGCACGTATCGCTCTGCTGTTCTATGCAGACGGAGAAAAGCGATACATCCTGGCTGCTGACAAACTAGAGGTAGGGCAAAAGGTTGTTTCTGGAGAGTCTGTGGAGCCAAACATTGGCAACGCGATGAAGCTGAAGAACATTCCTTTGGGTACCAGCGTGCACAACATCGAGTTGCGTCCTGGACAAGGAGGAATCATGGCTCGCGGAGCAGGAACGTACGCTCAGTTGACTGCAAAGGACGGGAAATATGCGATCCTTCGCTTGCCAAGTGGAGAAACCCGTATGATTCTGGCCGAGTGTATGGCCACCGTTGGGACAGTCGGTAACAGTTCTCACCAGAATGTTGACTTGGGTAAAGCTGGCCGTAACCGCTGGTTAGGCCGTCGCCCTCGCACCAGAGGGGTAGCGATGAACCCAGTTGATCACCCAATGGGTGGTGGTGAAGGCCGATCTTCCGGTGGCCACCCCCGGAACCGCAATGGTCTGCCTGCTAAAGGATACAAGACGAGAAATCGCAAAAAGTATTCCAGCAACCTCATCATTAGTCGGAAGAAAAAGAAAAGAAAATAAGCTAGCCCTATGGCAAGATCACTCAAAAAAGGACCTTTTATCGATCCTAAGCTGGAGCGAAAGGTTCAACGTCAGAACGAAAGCGGTTCCCGCAAACTGATCAAGACCTGGGCTAGACGCTCGATGATCTCTCCCGATTTCGTGGGACATACCGTCGCTGTTCACAATGGCAATAAGTTCATTCCGGTTTTTATCTCTGAAAACATGGTAGGTCATAAGCTCGGTGAGTTTGCTCCTACTCGGAACTTTCGGGGACACGCCGGTGGCCGCAAAGACAAAAGGAGATAAGAAAGATGGCTGAAACCAAGAAAATGACCCGCAAGGAGAAAATCGCAGCAGGGCTGCCAAAACCTCCCAAGCGTAAAAAGGCGTACGCCAACGCGCTCAAGGACGAGAAAGCGGAAGTTGCCAAGGTTACCCTGACCAACTACCGGAGTTCTGCCCGCAAAGCAAGGCTGGTGGTAGATCAGATCCGCGGGATGGAAGTGTTCGAAGCCATGAATACGCTCCGTTTCACTGAAAAAGCCGCTGCACCTGCAGTTCTTCGTTTGCTCCGCTCTGCGATTACCAGCTTTGAGGAAAAGAATGAAGGAGATCGGGTAGATGTAGGAACTCATTATGTATCACAAGCTTTTGTAGATGCGAGTCGGATGCTGAAGCGTCTGCAACCTGCTCCTCAGGGACGGGCTCATCTCATCCGCAAAAGATATTGTCATATTTCTCTGGTGATCGACGAGATCCCTGAACAAGCAGAATAGTCACTAACCAAACAATAAGACATTGGGACAAAAGACTCATCCAATCGGACTCAGACTCGGCATCGTTAAAGGCTGGGAATCAAACTGGTATGGTGGCAAAGACTTCTCGGACAAACTGGTCGAAGACGAGCAAATCCGAGGGTACTTGCAAGCACGGATTCCTCGTGGTGGTATTTCTCGTACCGTAATCGAGCGTACTCTCCGCAAGATCACCATCACGATCCACACTTCTCGTCCAGGTATTGTCATTGGCAAAGGCGGAAAAGAAGTTGATAAGCTTCGGGAAGAGATCAAAAAGATCACTGGCAAAGACGTCCAGATCAACATCTTCGAGATCAAACGCCCAGAACTAGATGCTACGCTCGTAGCGCAGCAAATCGCTCAGCAGTTGGAAGGGCGGGTATCTTTCCGTCGGGCCATGAAATCTGCTCTTGCAGCGACCATGCGTGCAGGGGCTGGCGGCTGCAAAATCATGTGCTCAGGCCGACTGGGTGGTGCCGAAATGGCTCGTACCGAGCAATACAAGCAAGGCCGAATTCCTCTCCAAACTCTGCGAGCTGATATCGACTATGCTTTGGTGGAATCCAAGACAGTATATGGTGTGATCGGGGTGAAGGTCTGGATCTTTAAGAAAGAGATCTTCGGGAAAGTTGACCTTTCTCCAAATACCAGTTCTGACCGCAAGAGAGGAGATAAAAAGCGTAGAAGATAAGTCCAGATATATGTGGCCCGATGGGCTACGATCTAAGCAAAAAAGATCATGTTACAGCCTAAAAAAGTACGACGTAGGAAAGTCCAAAAGGGCCGCATGAAAGGAAATGCGGGAAGAGGGGCTGAGATTTCTTTCGGGTCCTATGGGTTGAAGGCATTGGAAAGTGAGTTCATCACTGCACGCCAAATTGAAGCTTGCCGGATCACCATCTCCCGAGCCATGAAACGGGAAGGGAACATGTGGATTCGCATCTTTCCAGACAAGCCCATCACAAACAAGCCTGCTGAGGTGCGGATGGGTAAAGGAAAAGGTAACCCCGAATACTGGGCTGCCGTGGTAAAGCCTGGCAGAATCATTTTCGAGTTGGATGGGGTACCCGAAGAAGTCGCCCGCGAGGCACTTCGTCTGGCTGCTAACAAGCTGCCCATTAAAACCAAATTTGTCACTAGAAGAGACCTTTTAGCATCCTAAGCATATGAAGGCTAGCGAAATCAGAGATCTTACCGATCAGGAAATCATCGCGCGGATTACCGAGGAAGAGGACAACCTGCTGAAGCTTCGATTGAATCATGCAGTATCCTCTATCGAAAACCCTTCCGAGATCCGCGAAACCCGCCGGGACATCGCCCGCATGAGAACCATCCTCAAAGAGCGCCAGTCCGCTGAACAACAAAGTGCATAGCAGTCATGAGCGAAACGAATAACAGGAATCTACGCAAAGTCCGGGTTGGCAAAGTTGCCAGCGACAAGATGGACAAATCTATCACGGTTACCGTTGAGCGCCGGGTAAAGCACCCCATCTACGGAAAGTTTGTAAAGAAGACCACAAAGTTTGTGGCTCATGACGAGGAGAACCAGTGCGGAGTAGGAGATACTGTGCGGATCATGGAGACCCGTCCGTTGAGTAAGCGCAAGCGGTGGCGTCTAGTTGAAGTTGTAGAAAAAGCCAAGTAATCCTTCGATTGGAGTCGAGTTTGGCCCTTTAAATCTTGAAAAGAAATGATTCAACAGGAGAGTAGAGTCAAAGTAGCAGACAATAGCGGTGCCAAGGAACTGCTATGCATCCGGGTCCTGGGTGGTACCCGCCGGCGATATGCTCGCATCGGCGACAAGATTATCGCCTCGGTTAAGTCTGCTGATCCCAGCTCCAATGTGAAGAAGGGAGATGTAGTGAAAGCGGTTATCGTGCGCACCCGTAAGGAGCGCCGCCGCAAAGACGGATCTTACATCCGCTTTGATGACAATGCTGCTGTATTGCTGTCCAATGACGGAGGACCTCGCGGAACCCGGATCTTCGGTCCAGTTGCCCGTGAACTTCGCGACAGTGGATTCATGAAAATCGTCTCCTTGGCCCCAGAAGTATTGTAGGTAACTGAAGAACCACAAGCATCATGGCAAATCATAAGCTGCGTATTAAGAAAGACGACATCGTTCGGGTGTTATCAGGGGAAGACAGAGGTTCCGAAGGCCGCGTGCTACGGGTACTTCCCAAAGAAAATAAAGCCATTGTAGAAGGGGTACGCCTGGTACGGAAAGCAATCCGACCCAACCAGCAGAACCCTGAAGGTGGCATCATCGAGCAAGAAGCTCCCATCCACATTTCCAACCTCATGCTGGTTGATCCAGGCACCAAAGAGCCTACTCGTGTAGGACGGCGCAAGAATGAAGACGGAAAAGGCTGGGTGAGATATTCCAAGAAAAGCGGAGAAACCATCAAGTAAAAAAAGTAATGGCTGACAACACCAGACTTTTTACCAAATACAAGGAGCAAATCGCTCCGGCATTGTCGGAGAAATTCCAGTACAAGAGCAACATGCAAGTGCCGAAGCTGGAGAAGATTGTGCTCAACCGTGGCGTAGGAGATGCAGTTGGCGATAAAAAGCTTATCGACTCTGCGGTGGAAGAGTTTGCCCTGATCGCTGGTCAGAAACCAGTGGTTACCTACGCAAAGAAGAGTATTTCGAACTTCAAATTGCGGGAAGGGATGCCCATCGGTTGTATGGTTACGCTCCGCAAAGTGAAAATGTATGAATTCCTCGATCGCTACATCAATGTGGCTCTGCCGCGAGTGCGCGACTTCCGTGGAATTCCTGTTCGTGGCTTTGATGGCAAAGGCAACTTTACCATGGGAGTGAAAGAACAGATCATTTTCCCTGAGATCAATGTCGACAAAGTGAATCGTATCTCCGGACTGAATGTAACGTTTGTTACTTCTGCCAAGACTGACGAAGAGGCGTTTGAATTGTTGAAACTATTCGGCATGCCTTTCCAAGGTCAAAACCGGAATAACTAAGACTAGATAGTTATGGCAAGAAAGTCCATCATCGCCAGACAGGCCAAGCGGGAAAAGTTGGTCGAGCGCTATGCCGCAAAGCGCCAGCACCTCAAGGATATTGGAGATTATCAAGGGTTGGCCCTGCTTCCCCGGAATTCTTCTCCGGTTCGCCTGAAAAATCGTTGTAAGCTCACCGGAAGACCACGTGGCTACATCAGAAGATTTGGCATCTCACGTATCATGTTTCGAGAACTGGCCCTGAAAGGTAAAATTCCTGGGGTGAAAAAAACGAGCTGGTAAAATGAATACCGATCCCATTGCAGATTATTTGACCCGGATCAGGAATGCCCAGGCAGTTGGCCACAAATTGGTAGCCATTCCTGCCTCCAACCTGAAGAAAGAGATGACCAAGGTTCTTCATGAGCAAGGGTTCATCCGGAAGTACAAGTTCCTCGAGGAGGAAGGACCTCAGGGAACCATTAAGATTGCCTTGAAATACGATCGCCAGACCAAAAGGCCGGCCATCAATAAATTGATTCGCATCAGCAAGCCCGGTTTGCGCCAGTATGCCAAAGTCAAAAGTATGCCTCGGGTGTTGAATGGATTAGGCATCGCCATTCTTTCTACTCCTAGTGGAGTGATGACCGCTAAGCAGGCTAGAACTGCCAACGTGGGAGGCGAAGTTTTGTGTTACGTCTATTAATCAGTCGCCATGTCCAGAATAGGAAAATTGCCCATCTCTTTACCCGAAAAGGTAAGTGTGAGTGTAGATAAAGCTTCCAATGTGGTTACGGTGAAAGGCCCCAAAGGAGAGCTGACAGAAACCATCGATCCCGATATCACCGTTGAGGTGGAAAACGGAACTGTCCAGGTATCCCGCCCAACGGAACAAAAACGCCACAAGGCCATGCATGGTCTGTACCGCACCCTCATCAATAATATGGTGATAGGCGTTTCTGAAGGATACGAGAAAGTAATGGAGGTAGTAGGAGTTGGTTACAAAGCCGACGCGAAAGGAAGCCAATTGGAATTATCCCTTGGATTTTCTCACCCTATTCTCCTGGTGTTGCCCCCCGAAGTTTCTGTTGAGACAGAAACCAAGCGTGGAGTAGCTCCCAAAATCACCCTCAAAAGCATCGACAAGCAATTGTTGGGACAGATGGCAGCGAAGATCCGCTCTTTCCGTCCACCCGAGCCTTATAAAGGCAAAGGAATTCGCTTTATGGGAGAACAAATCAGAAGAAAAGCTGGTAAAGCTGGCGCAAAATAATCTACG
>JBCCCJ010000268.1:0-6873 GCA_039033615.1 Bacteroidota bacterium | reverse complement strand
GTGGGCATTTCCCTAGGGATGGCTCAACTCTCCCCAGGAGATCTGACTCAGGCGCATGCTGAATTGGAGGGGCTTCGCAATTGTACCCTCTGTCATGACCTTGGCAACAAAGTCTCTAGTCAAAAGTGCCTCGATTGCCACAAAGACATCCAATCTCTGCTGGATGGAAACCATGGCTATCACGCCAATCAACAAGTCCGAGCTCAGGAATGTATCGCTTGCCACAGTGAACATCACGGGCGCAAGTTCGACATGGTGCGCTTCGATGAAGAAAATTTTGACCACACACTGACGGGCTATGCGTTGGAAGCCAAGCATGAAGTAGCAGACTGCCGAGCTTGTCACCAGCCGGAATACATCGCCGATGCGGAAATCCGCCAACGGGATGGGACTTTCCTGGGCTTGGGGCAAGAATGTCTCAGTTGTCATCAGGATTATCATCAAGGTACCCTTTCGGAGGATTGTGCTTCCTGCCATAATATCGAGGGATTTCGACCTGCGCCTAATTTTGACCATGATGAAGCGAACTTTGCCCTCAGAGGCGCGCATGAAACCACGGATTGCGCAGCTTGTCATGAAGTGAGCACCCGCAATGGGCAAGAGTTTCAAGAATTTGTGGGGCTGGAATTCGAGAATTGCGTATCCTGCCACGACAATCCTCACAACAGTCGGGCGGTAGGGACCTGTACCCAATGCCACAACGAAACTAGCTTTGAGCGCTTTCTTGGGCAGAACCGATTCAATCACAATCGGACCGATTTTGAATTGCGGGGTAGCCACCAGGAGACGGAGTGTTTTGCCTGCCATGCTGAGGTCAACAATCCCCGGACCATTTTCATGGATCAGGCCGACATCGAGGAAAACAATTGTATCTCTTGCCACGAAGATTACCATGAAAGTAAATATGGGCTCGATTGTGTCCAATGCCATCAGGAAGAGAGCTTTCTCGCGTTACGAGACCTGAGCTTTTTTGACCACACCATCACCGACTATCCGCTAGAAGGACAGCACCAGCAGGTGGATTGTCGACAGTGCCACGAGGAACGCTATTCCACCCCAATTGACTTTTCTGCTTGCAACCACTGTCATACAGATTATCACGAAGAGCAATTTACTCGGGGGAATGATGAACCCGATTGTGCGGCTTGTCATTCGTTAGAGGAAGGATTTGATTATACCCTCTACACCCTGGAGCAACATCAGGAAAGTAGTTTCCCTTTGGAAGGCGCTCACTTGGCAACCCCCTGTTTTGCTTGCCATTTGCCTGAAGGAGCCGAGAAGTGGAGCTTCCGGGAGATCGGCTCCGAATGTGTGGACTGTCACCAGAACATCCATGAGGGCTATATCAGTCAGCGGTTTTATCCAGAAGAGGATTGCCAAAGCTGCCACAGCAATGAAGCATGGTACGCCATTGCTTTTGATCATACCCAGACCGACTGGCCCCTAACTGGGCAGCATCTGGAAGTGGATTGCCGCGAATGTCACTGGACGGGAGAAGGCGTCTCCTATACCCAATTGTTCCAAGGCTTGGGAACGGATTGTGTCAGTTGTCATGAAAATATTCATGGGGATCAGTTCGCTACGAATGGGGTAACTGACTGCCAAAGCTGTCATATAACCGAAAGCTGGTTCCCGGAACTGTTTGATCACAACCAAACCGACTTCCCCTTGGATGGTCGGCATGCGGAGGTAGCATGTCACGCTTGTCATCTGCCTGAAGAAGGAAACGGTACTACTCCCCTCACCTACCAAATCGAAACATTCGAATGCATCGACTGCCATCAATGATCCTGCTTGGGCTGTGGTTGGGATGCCTTTCCCTCCAGGCCCAATCTCCCCACGGAGATCAGCTCAACCTGGATTGTGCGCTCTGCCATGACGCCTCTGGTTGGTCGGTCGATCTGGATGAGGTTGAATTTGACCATAGCACCACCATTTTTGAATTAGAAGGAACGCACGCCCGGACAGATTGCAAACTCTGCCACCAAAGCCTGGTGTTTGACGAAGCCCCGTTGGACTGTGCTTCCTGCCATACCGATGTGCACAGCATGCTGGTGGGAAATGATTGCGCCCGCTGTCATGATTCAGAAGATTGGTTGGTGGACAACATTCCAGAACTACACGAGGAAAATGGCTTCCCCTTATATGGAGCGCATGCCAATCTTGCCTGTGTCGAATGCCACATCAATGAAACCAATCTACGTTTTGATCGGCTTGGCAATGAATGCATCAATTGTCACCTGGATGATTTCGAAGCGACCAGTAAGCCCAACCACGTTCAGCTAAATTTTGACATGGACTGCGCAGCCTGTCATACGCCAGATATCGCTTGGACGCCTGCGGAGTTCCTGGAGCATGATGCCTTGTTTTTCCCTGTTTACAGTGGGTCTCATCAAAACACCTGGAGCGATTGCAACGAGTGTCACCAGAACCCTTCCAATTTTGCGGAGTTCACCTGTACGACCTGTCATGGACCGGAAACTGATGATGAACACAATGGCGTAGCGGGCTATGTATATGAAAGTCTTGCTTGCCTGGCTTGTCATCCCGATGGTTCAGAGGATGGCGCTTTTGACCATGACCAAACCAATTTCCCCCTGGTAGGCTTGCACCTTGGATTGAGTTGTCTGGAATGTCATGCCAATGGATTTGTGGGCACTTCAACGGATTGCTTTGCCTGCCACGAGCCCGACTATCAAGCTGCCCTTGATCCCAATCATGTCAACAATCGATTCCCTACCGACTGCGCCAGTTGCCACACCGAGAATGGCTGGGAGCCAGCGGACTTCGATCATGATGGGATGTATTTCCCCATTTACTCAGGCACCCACGAAGGCAAGTGGGATGACTGTACAGAGTGCCACCAAAACAGCAGCAACTTCGCTGATTTCACCTGTATCACCTGCCATCGGCAAGGGCCTACGGCAAGTCGCCACCTCAATGTGCCGGACTATGTATATGAAAGCAATGCTTGCCTATCCTGCCATCCCACAGGAGAATAATCAGTCATTTCTATGAGGAACCACTTACTTTTTTTCCTGACGCTCCTCACCATGTTTTCCTGGGGCACCTCTTTCGCGCAAGACATGGTTGGAGAAGTTAGCTTCCTCACTTCCCGAAATGTCTATGTCAAGTTTGACAACACCGAAGCCATCCAGGTTGGAGACAGTTTGCAGTTGGCGACAAGCAAGGCATTTTGCCTGGTCGTCACCAATAAGTCCTCCTCTTCCTTGGTATGTGAAAAAATCGGGGATTGCCTGATTCAGAAAGGCGACCAGATTTTGGCGAAAGTACCTGACTCGGAAGCCATTGAACCAAGCCTTGTCGATCCTCCTGTCTCTGCTACAGATCCTCCGTCAACAGATTCTCTTGCTTCGACCTATGAACCAGAAGCAAGACCAGAAGAAGTCATTCGGGGCAGAATTTCCCTCTCGGAATACAGCAACATCGGCAGTGCTACCGACGACCGACACCGGGTCATGGGACGCCTTTCTCTGAATGCTGAAAACATCGGCCACTCTCGTTTTTCGGCAGAGACCTACCTGAACTATCGCCAGATTTTCCCGACGGATACCCAGACCTTTGCGCCCAATACCCGTTTCTTTCGAGTATTCAACCTCGCAGCAACGTACCAAGGAGACAGAGTTCGGGTAACAGCTGGGCGAAAAATCAATCCCAAAATCTCCTCTTTGGGAGCCATTGACGGCATCCAGACAGAAGTAGCACTCGGCCAAAGTTATGTGGGAGCCATCGTAGGTTCCCGGCCAGACATTCAGACTTTTTCCTTCAACCCCAATTTGTTGGAGTATGGGGGATATGTAGGTCATCAAACTCAGCATAAGAATCTTCGTTCTCTTACTACCATTGGAGCGATTGAGCAGCGCAACCAAAATGCCATTGACCGACGGTATGCATATTTCCAGCATTCCAGCACCATTGCTCGCCAATTGACCCTTTTTTCCTCTATGGAGGTAGATCTGTATCAAGCAATCAATGGAGTGAAGAGAAGTGATTTTCGCCTGTCTAATCTCTTTGTCTCTGCCAACTATCGCATGGGGCGGAAAGCCAATCTCATGGTTTCCTATGATTCCAGAAAGCGAATTTTGTACTATGAAACCTTTCAGAACGAAATTGAGCGGCTGTTGGATGATGATTTGGCTCGACAAGGTGTCCGGGTACGGCTCAACCTGCGCCCCTGGAAATTGCTACGGGTGGGCGGGAGCTACGCCAAGCGCTTCCAAAGCGACACCCAGAATCGCTCCGATAATTTTCACGGCTTTGCATCGCTCACCAAGATCCCGCGCCTGGGCGGACGTTTGACCCTGAGCTACAACCACAACATTTCCAACTTCCTGACTTCTCAGATCTTCGCCATCCGCCATCATCGAAGATTGATCGACGGCAAGTTGAATGGACAGGTGTACTATCGGTACGTGGGTTATGCTTTCGGTGAAGCCAAGACGCTACGCATCCAGCATACCTATGGAACCCAGCTAAACTGGCAATTCTCCCGCACCCTTTCCCTAGGACTGACTGGAGAATTGGCCACTTTCAATGAAGAACAAAATTATCGCTTGTATCTTCGCCTGATCAAACGCTTTCGCCGACGGAAAGCCTGATCCATCCCCAACCAAGCAACCTACTTTCATGAATCGTCTTTTGTTAGTGCTAGGAGGAATCGTTTGTTTGACTGTGGCTTGTCAAAAAAGCCCCAAAGTCATAGAATCCAAGGAATCCACTTCCTCTCCGAGTTCCAGCGGGATTTTCACGACTCCTTCCTCTTCTTCTCCTAGTTCCTCCCCAACTGCTCCCTCCGGTTCAACCGGATTGCCAGATGAGGTGCATCAAGTAGTCGTGCAAGAAGTATTGCCTACGACCAAATATGTGTATCTCCGGGTAACTGAAGGGGTGGAGAATTACTGGATTGCCACCCTGAAACAGGAAGTTCAAGTAGGGGCTACCTACTTTTATCGAGGTGGTTTGCCCAAGACCAATTTTGAAAGCAAAGAGTACAATCGGGTGTTTGAAAATTTGGTCCTGGTCTCCAAATTGGTCCCGCCCAAGCATGCCGGCGGCCAAGAACTACCCGCACCAACCAAGACTGCTCCACCGACCTTTCCGGCCACCTCGGCCTCCCCTCCCCCATCTGCTCCTACTTCCGGTAATAGCATAAAGATTGCGGAGCTAGTTGAGAACCCTCAGAAATACGATGGACAGACGGTGGAATTGGTGGGTACCTGTACCAAGGTCAACGCCAATATCATGGGGAAGAATTGGGTCCACTTGAAGGATGGGAGTCAGGATGCCTTTGATTTGGTGATCACCACCTCCGAAGTGATCCAGGAAGGCCAAAAAGTCCATATGCAGGCAGTCGTTCGCCTCAACAAAGACTTTGGAGCTGGCTACCGCTATGACTTGATCCTGGAAGATGGTCGTTCGCTTCACCCTTGAGTTCACGTTTCGATTCATCTAACGATCAGGTAGGTACAAAAAAATTAGGGGACTCATCCCTATCGGGAGAGTCAACCCTAACCCCTAGCTTCTGTATCTGGCGTAATGTCTAACAGAACACTTCAAAGGTAGGCGGAAGAATTTGATAATCAAATCCTTACGACCAACCAACCTAGTGAAGAGAGGAAAGAAATTCCCCTCATTTCGGAGCTAGAAAGACGTTAGATTTTGGACCTTTTGCGCAACTAATTGCGGGTTTTTCTCCCCTGCTCCTTCCTATCTGTCTTTATGCACAGCAGCTAGGAAGTAAGATTTCTCCCTGCCCATGCCACATTCTTCAAGAATGGAAACATTCTTGATGTAACTTCCTTTGGAAAGTTTCCCCCAAAGTCAGGGATTTTCTTCTTGGGAGGTTTCTTCTTCCGGGAGCTGTTTCCCTTCGATCCAGAAATTATTGAATCCTCCCCCTACGGTTAAGGCAAGTTTTTGCACCTGAACTAACTCCAAAATCGAAAGAAACGAGAACACCACAAAGATTTGCAGGCTCCCGGTTTCAGGTGGACGGTCCAAGATGAAAGAGACAAAATCTATTCTTCCTTTTTCCTCGACGGTATCCAAGATGGTTCCTTTCACCTCTTCTACGGTATAAGGATATCGGCGAATGACATGGCGAGGCCTTTGGATTTCCTCGTGGTGTCGCTCCCAAATGCGCTTGAACGTGCGCATGATGGTGTACAGGTTGATCCCTACCAATTCTTCTTCCGGGAATTCTGATTGCAGGAACATCTTTTCTTCCGCCTTGACAAAGCCACGCTTGTCCCGTTGGCTTTGTTCTTCCTCCATGCGGCTGAGTTCAGCGAGTACCGATTTGTAGCGCTTGTATTCGAGGAGGCGTTGGACCAGCTCCTCGCGGGGATCTATTTCTTCTCCGGCCTCATTCAAGACTGGACGGGGCAAGAGCATCTTGGCCTTGATTCGCATCAAGGTACTGGCCACCAGAATGAATTCTGCCGCCAGTTCAATGTTCATCTCCTGGGCGGACTGGACGTAAGACAGGAATTCCTCCGTGATCTGAGCAATGGGAATGTCGTGGATGTCGAGTTCATCCCGTTCGATGAAAAACAGCAGCAGATCGAAGGGCCCTTCAAACTGAGGAAGTTCGATCCGAAATGTCTCATTCAATTCTGCCATGCGGGTATCAACGAAGCTTTGTCAGTTGAGCCTGAGCCGCTTGTTGATAGTCGCCGGCCTGAGCTGCAATTCGTTCCAGCAATTTACGGGCCTGTCGCTTCTTTCCCAATTCCAGATACGCATTTGCCAGTTCCCAGCGAGCATCCTGATAAAAGGTGCCTTCGGGATACTTGACCACTTCCCGGTAGTAAGAGATGGCCGCCTGATATTGCTCTTCCAACACATAACTAC